>NZ_CP045335.1:300000-539584 GCF_009363335.1 Labrenzia sp. THAF191a | reverse complement strand
AACGGCTGACCTGTGCGTAGAGGAAGGCTGTTCGCCGAGGTCAGGCGCTCGGCAGTCTTCCTGCAAGCAGATCAAAAGCCTGACCTTGGAGGAGGAATTTCGATGACTTATTTAAAACCTGCCACGCTGGCAGGCTGTCTGGCCGTCACCATCTCGTCATACCCGGCGCTCGCGGAAGACACGTTTCTGATGGATGGCGTTACGGCCAGGGAAGGCGACAATCCGGTCGTCGAAGCGGGAAAATACAAGAAGGATTGCCCCTGGACCATCGGCATGAGCCACTTTGGGGTGAACGCCAATACATGGACCGTTCAGGTGGCACATGAGTCCGAAGCGGCTGCTGCCAAGAACGACTGCATTACCAAGTTCATCCTGCTCGACGCCGGTTTCGACCAGAAAAAGCAGGTGGCCGATATCGAGGATCTGGTTGCACAGAACGTCGATGCGATCATCGTTCAGCCTGTAACGTCAACGTCTGCGGATGCGTCGATCGCCAAGGCCGTGGCAGCCGGCATTCCTGTTGTCCTGCACACCGGCCGTATCGAGAGCGATGCCTATACGACCGAGATCCAGGGCGGCGCCGAACACTTCGGCAAGGTGATGGGCGACTGGCTCGTCAACGAGGTTGGCACCGACGGCAAGATCTGGGTTCTGCGCGGTCTCGCCGGACACCCGGAAGACACCAACCGTTACAACGGCCTGCTGCAGTCTCTTGAAGGCACGAATGTCGAGGTCATCGCCGAAGAACATGGCGACTGGCAGTACGACAAGGCCAAGAACCTGTGTGAGACGCTTTATCTGAACAACCCGTCTGTCGACGGGATCTGGTCTTCCGGTGCCGACATGACCCGTGCCTGTGTTGACGTGTTCAAGCAGTTCGGCGCTGAAATTCCGCCGATTTCCGGCGAAGGCAACAACGGCTTTTTCGGTCAGTGGATCCGGGACGGATTTAAATCCGTGTCTGCGGAATACGCGCCTGCCCAGGGAGCTGCCGGGGTGCGTGCTGCTGTCGCCCTGCTGGAAGGCAAGGAGCTGAAGAAGCACTACGACTACAACCCGGCAGGCTGGGACGTCGACAAGGCCAAGCAATATTACCGCGAGGACCTGTCTGCCAACGTCTGGTGGCCAACCGAGCTGCCGGAGGAAAAGCTGCAGGAGCTCTACGGCAAGAAATAGCCTCCTCCCGAGGCCGGACGGCCAGCCGGTGCTGCAGTTCCGCGCACCGGCTGGTCACCGACAGCAAAGATCCAGAATATGATCCGGGGGAGAAGGCAATGACTTGCCTCGTTGAAATGTCGAACATTTCCAAATCGTTCGGCGGAAGCAAAGCAGTCGACGGTGTGTCACTCAAGCTCATGCCCGGCACGGTCCATGCCCTGATGGGTGAGAACGGTGCCGGCAAGTCGACGCTGATGAAGATCCTGGCCGGTGTCCACCAGCCCGACAGCGGGGAGATCTTCCGCGAGGGGCGGAAAGCTGGTTTCGAGACGCCGAGGGAAGCTCTTGAAGCAGGCATATCGACCGTGTTTCAGGAGCTGTCTCTGCTCGCCAACCTGACGATTGCGGAAAACATGTTCCTTGGCCGCGAGCCGGTAACAGCGTTCGGAACGGTCGACAGGGCAAGGATGCGGCGCGAAACCCGCAAGGCCCTTGCCGCATTGGGGCTGGAGTTGAACCCCGATATTCTGGTTTCCGAGCTGTCGATTGCGGAGCGCCAGTTCGTTGAAATTGCCCATGGCATCAAGGCGGATGCCTCGGTGTTCATTCTGGACGAACCGACAGCCGCGCTGAATGCGGCCGATGTCGAGGTGATGAATGCGCAGATCAGGCGCTTGCGCGATGAAGGCAAGGCGATTGTCTATATTTCGCACCGCATGGACGAGATATTCGGCATCTGCGACACGGTGACGGTTCTCAAGGACGGCAAGCTGGTCGCAACGCGGCCCCTGAGCGGCATGACGCCGGACAGCCTCATTGCCCTGATGGTCGGCCGCGAACTGCAGGACCTCTTTCCCGCACGAGGAAAAGCGTCAACAGAAACCGTCCTCGACCTTGAAGACTTCAGGATCGATCCGGGCAGCACACCGCTGTCCCTTCATGTCAACAAGGGCGAGATCGTCGCCCTCGCTGGACTGGAAGGGCAGGGGCAACAGCAATTGCTGAGATCGCTCGCCGGGCTTTACCCGGCTTCGACAGGCACCGCCTCCATCAAGGGCAAGATCTTGCCGCTCCCCGCGCCGAAAGCATCCGGCATCCGGCAGCTTCAGGCAAGGAAAGTCGGCTTCGTTCCCGAAGACCGGAAGGAAGAGGGTCTCTTCCTGGGACTTTCCATCGCACACAACATTGCCGTCGGTCTGTCTTCCGTGCATGGCGAACTCTCCATCGCGCACGACTATCGCAAGGCGATTTCCGAGACGATGGCCAGCATGAACATCAAGGCGTCCGGCCCATCCGCACCGGTCGGCACGCTTTCGGGTGGCAACCAGCAGAAGGTGCTCCTGGGGCGCTACCTTGCGGCGGGTCTTGATCTGCTGCTCATCGAAGAACCGACCCGGGGTGTCGACATCGGGGCGAAGGCGGAAATCTACAAGCTGTTGCGCAGCTTTGCGGACAAAGGTGGCGCGGTTCTGGTTCTGTCCCGCGAGACAATTGAGCTTATCGGCCTGTGCGACCGCATTTATGTCGTCCATGGCAAGGCCATTGTCGCGGAGCTGCCCGCCGAGACCGCAACGGAGCACCAGATCCTGAACGCTGCCTTGAGCGCCTGACCCTGCCCACAAGATTGAAGTGATCATGACACAAGCATTTCTCGCGAGATTGACGCAGCCGAAAGGCCGGCAGGGTTTGTGGATGCTGCCCTTGCTGATCGCCATCGCCATCAGCGTTTATCTCGGTCTTCGCACCGACCAGTTCCTCGGTTCTGAAAACCTCTTCAACCTGATTGCCCAGGCGATGCCGTTGGTCATCACGGCCATTGGCCAGATGTTTGTGGTGGTGGTGGGCGGCCTCGATCTGTCGGTGGGTTCCCTCATCAGCTTCACGACGGCCATTCTGGCGCTTGATGCGCCGGGCTACGTGACGATACCCGCGGTTTTCCTGTTCGCCGTATTGGTTGGCCTCAGCAACGGCCTTGTGATCACCCGGCTGAATGTCCACCCGATCATCGCAACGCTGGCAATGCAATATGTCATTCTGGGCATCACGCGCATCCTGCGTCCGGTTTCCGGAGGCACCGTGCCCGATATCGTCATCCAGTCGGTCGGCGGCACGTTTCTCGGAGTACCGATGCCGGTGTTCTGGGGTGTCGCGGTGGTTCTGGTGGCCTGGAAGTTGCTGCATGGATCGCGCTTCGGCCTGCATCTGTTTGCGATCGGCGGCGGAGTTGCAAACGGCACGCCGGATGCTGCGCGAAATTTCGGCGTTCCGGATCGTCGAAACATCCTGCTCGCCTATGTCGCCTGTTCGTGTTTTGCGGCCCTTGCCGGTGTCTTCCTGGCCGGCCGGATTGTTTCGGGCGATCCCAATGTCGGTCTCTTGTTCGAACTGGATGCGATTACCGCCGTCGCCGTCGGCGGAACACAGCTCTCCGGCGGTATCGGCAGCCTGCAGGGCACGGTGATCGGGGCACTGGTCCTGGCGCTGCTGTCCAACGGCATGAACCTCACCAACGTGTCGCCCTTCATCCAGACCGCGATCAAGGGCGGTCTCCTGCTCCTGGTCGTAGGGCTCCAGACCCGCAAGAAAATAGGGCTTTGATCATGTCAGCGATCGTGAAGCATCCTTTCCTGCAGCGCCTGCTGCGTGTTCCGCCGGCGTACTACGTGTTCGCCATCCTGCTGATCACGCTCTGGATTGCCAGGCCGCACATGCTCAACGCCAATATCATGGGCATCTTCATTCGCCAGGTGGCGCCGCTCGGCGTGCTGGTTCTGGCTCAGTTGCTGGTGATGCGCGTGAAGAGCATCGACCTTTCCGGCGGTGGCATCATCCTGTTGGTCAACTACTTCATTTCCTCGGGCATCTTTCCCGGGGCGTCGATGCCGTTCTTCATCGGGCTAAGTCTGGCAACCGGCACCGCGATCGGTCTCTTCAACGGCTGGATGATCGGCAAGCGCCGGGTCTCTGCAGTTATCGTCACACTGGCGGTCAGCATCATCCTGGTCGGGTTCGTGCAGTATCTTTCAAGCGGCAAACCACCCGGTGACGTGCCGTCCTACCTGAACGACATCTACAACATCAAATGGGGGCCGGCCCCGGTTCCGGTGCTGTTCTGGTTTGCCCTGACCGTGGTGATGGCGCTCTTTCTCTCAAAGACGGTGTTCGGCAGATATGTCACTTCGGTCGGCGAGAACCCGGAAGCCGCGCATTTTTCAGGGGTACCGGTCGAGCGGACCGTCATTCTCGCCCATACGCTGGCCGGTTTCATCGCAGCAGTAGCAGCCCTGGTGCAAACCGCCTCCATCGCGGTCGGCAGTGTCCGCGTCGGCCTCGATCTGCCGATCCTGGCAGTGGCTGCAACCATTCTCGGCGGGGTCGTCTTCGGCCGGGGTGAAGGCGGTGTCTGGGGCCCGTTCTTCGGGGTCCTGTCCTTCGCCCTCCTGTTCGTGGTGATGACCACTTTCGGCATCGATGACCCGGGCAAGCTCATCGCCCAGGGGCTGATCATCCTGCTCGCCGCCATCTTCTACGGCATCAGAACGTCCAGATCCAATTGAGCCTTTCCGTAAAATTTGAGGAGGAAACAATGGCAAACGAAAAGTCGATACTTTGCTTTGGGGATTCGCTGACCTGGGGCTGGATCCCCGTCGTCGAAGGCGCCCCGACAATGCGCTACCCGTATGAACAGCGCTGGACGGGGGCAATGGCCGCCGAGCTGGGCGAAGGGTACCGGATTATCGAGGAAGGCCTCAGTGCCCGCACGACGAGCGCCGATGATCCCAACGACCCCCGTCTGAACGGTAGCCAGTACCTGCCGTCGGCCCTTGCCAGCCACCTGCCGCTGGATCTGGCGATCATCCTTCTGGGAACCAACGACACCAAGCCGTTCTTCAACCGCACTCCCTATGACATTGCCTACGGCATGTCGAAGCTGGTTGGGCAGGTGCTGACATGTGGTGGCGGCATTGGCACGCCTTATCCGGCGCCAAAGTGCCTTGTCGTCGCACCGCCGCCCCTGACGCCTATGCCGCATCCCTATTTCCAGGGCATGTTTGGCGGGGGCCACGAAAAGTCGGCGGCGCTGGCCGAGCAATACCGGAACATGGCCGATTTCATGAAGGTCGATTTCCTCAGCGCGGCTGACCACATCACCACTGACGGCTGCGACGGCATTCATTTCACGGCCCAGAACAACATCGACCTGGGCAAGGCCATTGCCGGTAAGGTTCGTGAGATCCTGGACCGGCAGCAGGCCGAAGCGGCTTGATACTCCTGGTTCAGACCTGACAACTCTCCTTGCCGCCCGCCAGTGTAGCCAAAGCATTTGCGGGCGGCTTGACTTTGCATGAAATTCTTCGCAACTATCCCGTCATGAACAAAGCCGCCGCGACCAGCTACAAACGAGATTTCAGAGCTATCCCCAAAGCGGGAGAGTAGCCCCCGGCTCGGCTGTCATGCGCCCCGAGCCTCGGGGTAAACACTTGAGATGATGCAACAGGAACCGGTCCTGCCGGTTGAAATCATCGAAGCGCACAAATCACCACATCTTGAGACTTAACTCCGCCGTCCGGACGTGTTCCGTCCATTGGTGCCTGAAGGCACCCGGCAAGGGGGACTTTATGCGCGAACCGACTGATTTTGCTTCGAAGCCTGACATCGTTATCGGCACGACCGACTATGAACGACTGGAAAGCCTCGCTTCCTCGTTTGAAACACGATTGCCAAGTGTCACGGAGGATCTCCTGGCCGAATTGAGCCGGGCCAGACTCGTCCCTGATGGGGCGTTGCCTGCCGATAGTGTGAGAATGGGTTCCGTCGTCCGGTTCCGTACCGACGATACGGACGAAAAGATCCTGCAACTGGTCTTTCCGGGCGACGCGGATATCGCAAACGGCAGGATTTCCATCCTGACACCCATCGGCACCGCCCTCATTGGCCTTTCCGCGGGCCAGTCGATCGCTTGGTGTGCAAACGACGGACGTCGGCATCGCCTAACCGTCGTGTCGGTCAGCCAGCCGCCGCTCGTCGGTGGAGGTCCGGAGTTGCAGAGCCCGGATCGCGGCTAGTCATGACTTCCGGCTCGCCGTTTCACAAACCCCGTTTCCTGGATCATGCAGGCAGTCTTCTCGCAGGAACTTAGCCCCTGCCGGTCTCTCGCACCCGAGATGGCCGGACAGGGGGAACAGTCTTGAAGCTGAAATCAGTTCCAACACCGGCCTTTGCCAAAGCGGGGCCGAAGGAGACACCGCATGCGCGAACCAAAGCAGTTTATCTTCACCAACAAGGACTACGCGACTTTGACCAGAATGGTGTCGCAATGCCCGCGAACCAATACGCCGTTTGTTTCCCTGCTGCGCCGGAAATTGGCGCAAGCCCACGTAGTGCCCTCATCGGAGATCCCGGTGAACGTCGTCACCATGAACAGCCGCGTGACCTTCCAGGTGGACGATCATGCACCCGACACAAGGGTGGTCATTCCCGATGAAGCCGACAGTCTTGTCGGCCTCACCTTGCCGATCACGACGACAACGGGAATGGCCCTGCTTGGCATGTCGGAAAAGCAGAGCATTGAGCTAACGGGCCTTGGTCGTCAGAGCAGGACACTCACGGTGATCGGGGTTGCCTACCAACCAGAAGCCATGGGTGGTGTTCGCATGGACGTACCGCAAGGCCCGTTATCCGGCAGACGGCAAGGCAGGCCATTTCTGCATCTTGTTCACAGCTCGGATGACGACGCAGAGGGCAATCTCGTTCACTTGCACCGGTAAAAATGCACGATCGACTGTCGCCCGGCGCCATATGCCGGGCGACAGCGAGGAGTTGGTTTTGCTCGTCGCCTTCTCAGCTGACGAGCTCTGCTGCCGGCGTGCGTTGCCAGGTGAATTGCTCGAAATACGGCTCGATCGGCGTATCGGCCAGCTTGTTGGTGTAATTGCTCATCACCTTCTGCGAGATGGCAAGCACGACTTCGAGTACCTGCCGGCTGGTAAAACCGGCAGCCAGAAACGCCTCCACCTGCTTGTCGCCGGCCGATCCGCGCTCGCGAACCATCTGCAGCGTGAACCGGCGAAGCGCTTCAAGCCTGGGTGTTGGCAATGACGTTTCGTTGCGCAAGGCGTCCGAGACCGCATCATCAACGCCCATTCGCTTTGCGATGCCGGTGTGGGAGGGGACGCAGTAGTGGCAATCGTGCTCGACGTTTATCGACTGCCAGACAACAGTCTTTTCCTCGTCCGTGAAGCTGCTTTCCAGAAAAAGGCGATGAAGAACCAGATACCCTTCCAGCAAGCCCGGCGCTTCCGCCATGACCGCATGGAGGTTGGGCACGACCCCGAAGGCGGCCTTTGTTTGTTCGAGCAAGGGTTTGCTGCGATCCGGCGCCGATTGTGCCGTGTGGATTTCAAATTCGATCATGACGATTGTCTCTTGTCAGTTTGAAAGCGGGGGAATGCGCTGCCGTTAGTCCTGCGCGCTTAAAAGTGTTCAGGCGGAGAGTTCGATGGCCAGCGCGGTGGCTTCGCCGCCGCCGATGCACAGCGCTGCAACGCCGCGCTGGGCTCCACGTGCTTTCAAGGCATGAATGAGTGTGACAACCAGACGGGCACCGGTCGCGCCGATCGGGTGGCCGAGCGCGCAGGCGCCGCCGTTGACGTTCAGTTTCTCGCGCGGAATGCCGATGTCATGTGCGGCAGCCATTGCGACCACCGCGAAGGCTTCGTTGATCTCCCAGAGGTCGACGTCATCGGCAGACCAGCCGGTGCGATCCAGAAGTTTGAGGATCGCCGGGATCGGCGCGGTCGTGTACCAGGCCGGGTCCTGCGAATGGGTCGCGTGGCCACGCACGATTGCTAATACCGGCAGTCCGTTGGCTTGCGCATAGCTCTTGCGGGTCAGAACCAGGGCCGCGGCACCGTCCGCATTGGCCGAGGCACTGGCAGCTGTGATGGTGCCGTTTTCAGAAAAGGCCGGGCGAAGCCTCGGGATTTTTTCCGGATCGACCCGTCCCGGGATTTCATCGTCCTCGATAGTGACCGTGCTTTTGCGGCCTGCAACCTCAAGAGGGACGATTTCATCCCGGAAGGCACCACCGGTCACCGCCTTTTGCGCACGGACGAGCGTTTCCTGGGCAAAGGCGTCCTGGTCGGCGCGAGTGAAACCGTATTTTTCCGCAGCTGCTTCTCCGAAAGACCCCATCGGGCGGCCGGCCTCATAGGCATCCTCCAGGCCGTCGCGCATCATGTGGTCAAGTACCTCGCTACTACCGAACTTTCGACCCGCGCGCATTTGCGGCAACAGGAATGGCGCGTTCGACATCGATTCCATGCCACCTGCAACGACGATGTCTGCCGACCGGGAAGTCAGGAGATCGTGTGCAAGCATGATGGCCTTCATGCCGGAGCCGCAAACCTTGTTGAGTGTGGTTGCACCCGTGTGGTCGGAAAGACCGGCTGCACGGGCCGCCTGCCGGGCCGGAGCCTGTCCTTGACCAGCAGGAAGAACGCAGCCCATCAGAACTTCACTGATCGAGTCTCGCCCAGCTCCCGCATCCTCAAGCGCTGCTCCAATCGCTGTCGCGGCGAGCTTCGGAGCTGCTACGGGGCTCAAGGCCCCCATGAAAGCACCTAGCGGTGTGCGTCTGGCGGCGCAGATAACGATCGGATCGGGCTCGCTCATGGGTATCTCCTGGTTGGTTACCAGAATTAGATTATGATCATAATTGATAAAATCAAGAATAGATTTGGATCGTAATCCGAATTACGATTCCAACAGCCAACGGAGGTAGGAATGCGTGTCAGCAGGGAAACGGCAGCAAGAAACCGCGAGAACGTCGTGAAAACCGCGAGCAAACAGTTTCGGGAACACGGCTACGACGGGATCGGTATCGCAGGATTGATGAAAGCTGCCGGGCTGACTCAGGGCGGGTTCTACAAGCAATTTGCCGACAAGGACGCCATTATCACCGAAGCAACGCAGCAGGCGCTGGACGAAAATCTCGTTGCCTGGCAATCCGTTGTTGAAGGACACCGGGACGACCCTTTGAACGCTCTACGACGCTGGTATCTATCCCGGGAACATGTCGACAGACGTGACGCAGGCTGCGCTTATGCCGCGTTGGCGGCCGAAGCCCCGCGTCACGGCAAGGATCTCCAGGATGCATTTTGTGAAGCCGTTGAGAAATCCATCACTCTGCTGACCGACACCCGCGCCGAAAGTGCCCAGACCCGCTGCGAGGCAATTCGGCTGATCACCGGCATGGTCGGGGCACTTGTCCTGTCACGGGCTGTCGGGGAGGGGGCGTTAAGCCAGGAAGTTCTCGATTGTGCGATTTTGGAACCAGCGCCTGGACGCGCCAAATAGGCAATGCCCCGGCTTCTCATGCGCCTTTTCACCGTTGTGGTGCATTGATCCTGTTTTGCGCTCAAGGGCGATACGGCAATAAGGTGAAACCGGAAATCGGCATACACGGCCGTTTTGGTACCGTTGAACCCCATGTCAAGCATCGGCAAAAACGGTCAATGGAGGACGGCCTGCGGCTTGAGAAATTGTCTCGTCCCATTTGGCCAGGACGGTTGCCGTGGAAAAGCGGTCCAGCGAAGGTGGGCCGGCCTCGCAAAAAGATCCACGCAGCTCTGGGTCGGTAAGGACCCGAGTGATCGCTGAAGCAAGTGCCTCCTTGCTGCCCATCGGCACGAGCAGACCTGTGGTTCCGTCCTGCACGATCTCGCTGGGTCCCCACGGGCAGTCGACGGACACAACGGCCATCCCGCTCGACATCGCCTCGAGGACGACATTCGCAAAACCTTCGAAGCGCGAACTCAGGGCAAATACGTCGCCGGGCGATACCCATTCGCCAGGAACTTGCGTGACACCCGAAAGACGGACGACTTCCTGCAGCCCGAGGTCGGAAATCTGCTTTTCGAGTGCGGACCGCTCCGGCCCTTCGCCATAGATCGTCAACACCGCATCTGGGACGCGCTCCACAACCTGGGCAAAGCTGGCGATGAGGATATCAAAGCCTTTCTGCCGATCGAGCCGTCCTACCGCGACCACTCTGCGGCCCGCATCGGGCCGCGGCA
The DNA here is from genome assembly GCF_009363335.1 of Labrenzia sp. THAF191a. Classification (GTDB taxonomy): domain Bacteria; phylum Pseudomonadota; class Alphaproteobacteria; order Rhizobiales; family Stappiaceae; genus Roseibium; species Roseibium algicola. The sequence continues at coordinate 529,349 of NZ_CP045335.1, read as the reverse complement.
TGGCGCGCGGCAGCGGCGTGACCGGATTTGGAATAACGATGGTTTTCTTGCGAACGCGGGCGGGTTGTCTTGCGCGCGCGCGCTCCGTCATGACGACGAGACTGGTCGCTGCAAAGGCCGCCATCGGCCGAGACCAGCGCCAGAAGCGGCTCATTTGCTGAACATCAAAATTGTTGCGTTCGGATATGATCGTTGGCGTTCCGGTACCTGCGGTCGCAAGAACGGTGATGACGTTTATCTTGGTCAGGAAGGAGACGACCATATCCGGTCTGATCCTTGCAAAGCGCCTGCGCAGATCCTTTACCCGTTGCATGGTGACAAAATGCCGGGAGTAATTACCGGTGCGGCTTAGCCCTTCGACCTGAATTCTGGAGTCATAGGAAAAATAGGAGGTGGAATCGGTCGCATTCAGGGCGATCACATGTACATCGTCGCCAGCGGCAAGGCGGTGGTGCGCCAGCAGGTTGACGACTTTTTCAGCGCCGCCTGCTCCGAGGCCCGCAAGAACAAACACAACACGCATTACGGGTCCTTTCTCGCTGCTGGGCTGGTGAAGCCTTTCGGTGCCGGATGCCTGTTAGTCTCTGATAGTTCAATTTGGGCCCGGTCTTCAGCAATCATCACTTGATGCTCGTCGGCGATGACCATACGGGTAAGCTTTGGCGTCATTGTAACGCTTCCCTTCGGATCGTCTTTTAGTGATGATTTGAAGAATGGAAGACCGTAATGCAGGTCCTGTTTTGCCTGACGGGACTTTGGATCTCGGAAGTCGCTCCATGCCTCCGCGCGCGCTCACACATGACGGCGATACCCCAGTGAATGCCGTTGCCGAGGGTCAGTTCCGACGCGGAGACATCGAACCGGGATATTTCGAGTTTGGCATCCGCTGCGCGTTTGGTATGTGCCCTTCCAGTCGTCCGCGTAATTCTGGCTTGACGTCTTAAAGGGAACGCTTCAGCGGATAATTGGTCGATAAAGTTACTATGTAGCTTGCCCATGTCACCCCACCATATTCAATTGGAAACGAAATTTATTCTTGTAGGAACTATCTATGGCTATAGATTTACAGGACGTATTACGCTGAAGGTGGATTTCGTTTGCCCTTAACGCGCTGTAAGAAGAATATCCACCAAGAAATACACTGTAAAAAATATAGCGCTGCCACCAACCGCATGGTTGGCATTCTTTATCAATCAGGAAGCAACTTGTTTTGGGATCTTTTTGTGTTGCTTAAGCTTTGTTATTTTCTAAATTGAAATAGAACCTTCCGTGTTCATGTCGTTTGCATTTAGGAATATTTCCAAAATCAAACTGCAATAGCTGGTATTCCAAACGTGGTCTTGCGCATGTTTCTACGAGCACTCTTCATGCTCGCAGATCGGACGATGCCGCTTCCCTCACCGTGCTGTCAGGTTGCCCAACCCACTACCTGAACTTGCCGCACAGGAGCGAAGAAATAAATTATAATCAGCCATCAGCCCTATATTAACAAATAATACACCATTAACGCTGCGCAGGGAAAGCTTTGAATGTCGAAAGTTTTTCAGAGAGGCCTGAGACCTTTTAATTGCAAAGTTCGTCAATGTGATTGATCTTCAAGAAGGCAATAATATTTAGTTGGTTAATGCGAAGCTTTCAGTAATTCAAGAATAATTCTTGATGTGAGTTGGATGAAGAAAATAATTTACATCAGATATCACAATACCTAGGTCAATTTATCGAGACGCTAGACTTTGTCAGGCTTGTGAAACAAGACACGTACTGAATAGTCACGTCTCAGAGTGTTCCGGAAAATGTATTCGCAACTCGTTCGTCGAGTACAGGCAAAGCGGCAAGGACCGGCCTTTTATCGAAACGTCACAGCAGTCAGCTGACACTCCGTTCGGCACGAAATTGCATCCAAGGTTTGCGTTTCAACCTGTCGGACATACCTTCGGAGTGGGCACAGGAAGAAGCCTTCGAGGTACTGCCTTTTTGAATTCTTCGAGATGAGAAGACCTTTGGGGGGAACCTTTCAGGCGTTTCTTGCTCCAGCGCATCGGATCTTGTGTAGCGTTATGAGCACCAAGGGTTTGTATTGGCAGAGGCGGACATGGACGTTGACAAGGTGAGGAATTAATATATGCATAGGCTATGCAATTATTGGACGCCAACAAACTGGGTGCCCTCGGCACTTTGATCCGCGACCGGACAGATGCGGCGCTGGGACCATTGTCGCCAAGCGCTGCCGCCGTTCTGTCGATGCTTCACTTCAAGCCCGGGTTGACGACGAGTGAAATCGCAACAGTCGTCGGCGTCAGTCAACCGACTGCCGTCAGGTTGATAGATGGGCTGGAACGACAGGCGTTGATCAAGCGCGGCGAGCAGGTAGGGCGTGTCACCCCGCTCAGCCTGACAAAGGCGGGTCACGATGAGGCCGAAGCGTTGCAGCTTCGCCGGCTGGCCGCTTTGGACGGTTTGCTTGGCGCCTTGCCCGAGAAAGACCGGAACCGGTTCGTTTTGCTGCTGGACAGGGTTCTTGAAGAGGCGACGACATCGCGATCCTTTGCCAGAACAACTTGCCGGCTGTGCGAGCATAACCTTTGCAGCGCCGATGTTTGCCCGATTGGCTGCAAGGCCAGCGAAATCGAGAAAGCGTAGGAGCGGCTATGAGCACGTCTGAAGGAAACGCCTCACCTTACATCGATCCGGATGCATGGGTTGCGCCCGACGCGACGGTTGCGGGCGATGTCAGGATCTGTGCGGGCAGCAGGATCATGAATGGTGCCCGGCTGGTGGCGGAAGGCGGCAGCACAATCCGTATCGGCCGAAACTGTATCGTCCTCGAAAACGCCGTGATCCGCGCAACGTCCCGTCACGATTGCAAAATCGGAGATCATTGTCTGATCGGTCCGAACACTCATGTTGTCGGCGCGGAAATCGAGGATGAAGTCTTCATCGCAACCGGAGCTGCCGTTTTCCATGGCGCGCAGGTGGGGCACGGGTCGGAGGTTCGCGTCAACGGCACGGTTCACCTTCGCACGCGGCTGGAACCCGGATCGACCGTTCCGATCGGATGGGTCGCTGTCGGTGACCCGGCCCGGATCCTTTCGGCAGACCAGCATGAAGCCATCTGGACGATCCAGAAGCCGCTCGACTTTCCGGGGTTTGTCTATGGCGTCGACAGAAACGCTCCCGACGTGATGAAAACCATCACCCAACGGCTTTCGGAAAGCCTGGGGGAACGCCAGGTAACCGCGGCCGGTGCACCAACCGTGCCGGGCTTTTGAGCCCAGGAATTACCGACAGGTAGGCCACGACCGGACCGCACCTGAGTTAACGGCGCGAGCCCGGTGTGCCCGTTGCAATCCGCTTATTGAAACGTCTTCAGATAGGCGATGACGTTCTCAATTTCCTCGTCCTTGCGCAGCCCGGCGAAGGACATCTTTGTCTTGGGGACGACTTCCTTTGGCTTATGCAGATAGGCCGTCAGGGTTTCTTCGTCCCAGACCAGTCCGCCGTCAGCCTTTTCGGTCATGCTGGCGGAATATTTATAGCCTTCGACCTGGCCTGCAGGCGCGCCGACAATCCCGTTCAGCGCCGGGCCAACCTTGTTCTTGGCGCCGTCGCCGACAGCATGGCAGGCTTGGCATTTCTTGAAGATCTTTTCGCCTGCAGCAGCGTCGCCGTCAGCCCAGGCAGGAGCCGCTGCGAAGAGACCCGCAAGCGTGACAAGGCAGGTGAGTGTCTTTCTCATGATGTTTCCTTTCCTGTTGCCGGCACTTTGCCGACGATACGGCCGGCGGACGGCCGCGGTGGGTTTTCATGGTGGCCGGGCAAACCTTGTTTGCCCGGCCTGACCGGTCCGTCCCCAGGCCTCATTGTCGGACGGACGAGGTCATGGTGAGGGTGCGAGGCCAGAAAGCCGGTGATCGCCTTTCACATCCTTGACATCCGTCAAGCGAGCCTCCGGCTATTCGGCGGCAACGGGCTGTCTTGCCAGCTGGCATTGCGACCAAAGCGAATGAAGTGCGCAGACCAGCCGGTCGACATCCCCGGATGTGTGAACCGGCGACGGGGTAATCCGAAGCCTCTCGGTTCCCTTTGGAACGGTCGGGTAGTTGATCGGCTGGATGTAGATGCCGAAATCCTCCAGGAGTGTGTCCGACAGGAATTTGCACTTGGCCGGATTGCCGACGATCACCGGTATGATGTGGCTGGGATTGTCGACATGTGGAATGCCGAGCGTATCGAGACGCCGCCGAACCTTCGCGACGACGGCCTTGTGGGCTTCCCGTTCCACCGAACTTTCCTTCAAATGCCTGATGGATGCCGCTGCGGCTGCCGCGATCGCGGGGGGAAGGGCTGTGGTGAAGATAAAGCCGCTGGCAAAACTGCGCACGAAATCGCAAAGTTCGGCAGACGCTGCGATATATCCTCCGACAACGCCGAAGGCCTTGCCAAGGGTGCCTTCGATGACGGTCAGGCGGTCCATCACGCCTTCCTGTTCTGCAATACCGCCTCCGCGCGGCCCATAAAGGCCCACGGCATGGACCTCGTCCAGATAGGTCATGGCACCAAATCGGTCCGCAAGATCGCAGATCTGCGAAATCGGCGCGATATCCCCATCCATGGAGTAGACGCTTTCAAAGGCGATCAGCTTCGGCTTTGCCGGGTCGGCAGCCCGCAATTTGGCTTCCAGGTCTTCCAGGTCGTTGTGTTTCCAGATCACCTTTTCGGCGCGCGAGTGGCGTATTCCCTCGATCATCGAGGCGTGGTTCAGGCTGTCGGAAAAAACGATGCAGTCGGGGATCTGCGAGGCGAGCGTACCGAGCGCCGCCCAGTTGGAGACGTAACCGGATGTAAACACCAGGGCGGCTTCCTTGGCATGCAGATCGGCGAGTTCGGCTTCCAGCAGCACGTGATCGTGTGTCGTGCCGGAAATGTTTCTGGTTCCGCCTGCCCCGGCTCCGCAGCGGTCGACCGCCTCGTGCAGGGCTGCCAGAACCTTAGGGTGCTGCCCCATGCCGAGGTAATCGTTCGAGCACCAGATGGCGACATCTTTGGTGCTCTCTCCGCTGGTCCACTTCGCTTCCGGAAAATTGCCGCGTTTGCGCTGAAGGTCGATGAAGACGCGGTAGTTTCCATCATGCTTCAGGTCTGCAAGACGGCTTTTGAAAAAGGCTTGATAGTCCATGACGTCCCCGCTTTCTCAAGTGTCCGGTAGACGCTAGTTGCGGGGCGGGGCAGGCTGAATGACAATAGTCAAGAAAGGCAAGAATCCGTCGATGGTCTGCGCTTGCTATTGTGCAAAGTCATCAGGTCGGGCTAGACGTTCTTGCATATCACTTGCCCAGGACCTTCATCGATGCCAACCGACCGCCAGCGGAAAATTGCCCAGAACTCCCTGCTTCTGAAAAGCTTCCCGCAGGAGATCCGAGACATGGTGCTCGGCATGTCGAGCTGGCGGACATATGACCGCGGTGAGACGTTGTTCCTGCATGGCGAGACAGCCCAGGCAATCCACATCGTCATGGACGGCTGGGTCAAGCTTTACCGGATCGCGCCCAACGGAGGCGAAGCGGTCGTGAATGTCTTTGCCAAGGGCGAAAGCTTTGGTGAAGCGGTCGCGTTCCGCGGGCTTGCCTATCCGGTTTCGGCGGAAGCGGTAACCGCCTGCGAAGTGATGCGCATACCCAGCACGGCCATCCTGGAAGCCATGCGCAAGGACCCGGACATTGCCGTGTCCGTTGTGGCGTCGACCTTCATTCACCTGCATTCCCTCGTTTCGCAGCTGGAGCAGTTGAAGGCGCAAACCGGACCGCAAAGGGTTGCCGAGTTCTTGCTTGAATTGTGCGAGCAGGAAAGCGGCAGCTGCGAGGTAACCCTGCCTTACGACAAGTTCCTGATCGCCGGCCGTCTCGGCATGAAGCCGGAAAGCCTGTCGCGGTCTTTTGCGCGGTTGAAATCTGCTGGGGTCCGCATCAATCGAAATCATGCGGAAATCAAGGATATCGAACGGCTTCGGGCCTTCTCGGAAGAAGATCCGGTGGATGCCTGGACCAAGGGGTGACCATGATGAAACGGGACATTGCCCTGACGGCTATCGACACCGCGAACGCTGCCGACCCCAACCAGGAAGACGGCAAGCCCGCGGCTCTTCTATATGGGCAACGGATGAGCGAAGAGCTGGACCGGCTCTACCCGGATGCGGCCGATCCGTTGAAGGTCGCGGCCAGGGGCCAGCACATCGAGCGCTGGATCACTCCGCGCCAGTCCTACCCCGAAGGCAAGGCCGGTTACCACGCCTGGCGCCGGGATCAGGCCCGTCATCACGCGGACCGGGTCGGTGAAATCATGGCGGGCGCGGGCTATTCACCGGAGGAGATCGAGGCGGCGGCGAAGATGCTGCGCAAGGAAGGCCTCAAGCGGGACGCGGACGTGCAGGCGCTGGAAAACGTGATCTGTTTTGTGTTCCTGAAATGGTATTTCGCGCCATTTGCCGCCAAGCACGAGGACAGCAAGGTGCTCGATATCGTGCAGAAAACGGCACGGAAGATGTCGGAGGACGGACGGGCCCGGGTGCTTGCCGAATTCGATCTTCCAAAGCAGCTTGCCGAAGCGTTCAGGGACTGAGCCCCGGTGCCGCGTAAAGCACCAGTAACAGCAGGCAGAAGAACCCGATCACCCAGCTGAAGCCTGACAGCCAGGCAGGCGCCTGCCACAACCCGAGATATCGGGACAGGATGATCCGTGCCTTGATGAAGGCCAGCAGCAACAGCAGTCCGCCGAAAAGAGCCGGACTGAAATGACCGGTTCCGCCTGTTGTCACCAGAACGGTGGCGGCCGACAGGCCCAATAGCGCAATCCACGCAAGCGTGACGGAGGGAAGGGTCATCATTCGCTATCCCAGGACATAGATCACCGGAAACAGCAGAACCCAGATGAGATCGACCATATGCCAGAAGGCGGTGCCTGTTTCGATGGTACGTGGTTCGTCTTTCCAGGCAACCAGGCCCAGTACAACGATACCGGCAAGCACATGAGCCGCGTGAAACCCGGTGAGCAGGTAGTAGAAGGTGAAAAAGGGATGGGTTTCCGTGGAGATCCCTTGCTCTATCTTGACCGCATATTCCTGTATCTTGATGGCGAGGAACACGCAGCCGAGGGCCATGGCGCCAATCAGATGCAAACGCGCTGCGGTGCGTTTCATCACGAGCCGAAGCTCCAGGCTTCTGGCCGCCATAAAACCACTGGTGATCAGAACGATCGTATTGATGCCCGCAAGCGCCGGGTCGAGATGGGCACTTGCGGCCGCAAAGCCTGCCGGATCGGAAATTCGCACACCCATGAAGGCGGCAAGACCGGCACCGAACACCAGCAGTTCACTGACGATGAGTACCCACATCATCAGTTCTCCCGGCAACTCGTCGAGGATGCCGGCGTCGCCGTCTTGTTCCGGCTTCGGTGACGGAGCGTGCATCAGTGGCTCTAGCCTCCGACAATCTGGCGATAGATCTGCGGCAAGGCCTGTGTCAGCCGATCGGGATGCGGGATCACGGCAAAGCCGCCTTGACCAAACAACCGCGGAAACCAGGACTTGGCCGACTTGTCGATGGTGACGCCAAAGACGGATTGGCCTGCCCGCCGGGCTTCCCGAACTGCCATCCTGGTGTCTTCGATGCCGTGCCGCCCCTCGTAGTGATCGAGATCGTTCGGCTTGCCGTCCGTGATCACCAGAAGGAGCTTGCGCTTGCGCGACTGCGCTGCCAGGTCGGCGGACACATGACGAATGGCTGCACCCAGGCGGGTGTAGAAGCCGGGACGCAGCGTTCCGATCCTCTGTTCGACAAGGGCACTCATCGGTTCATGGAACCCCTTGCAGGACTGCAGGTACACCCGCTGCCGTTTCAGGGATGAAAACGCAGTGATGGCGAAATCATCGCCGCAGGCGTTCAGACCCCAGGCCAGCGCTGTCAGGGCTTCCCGTTCGATATCGATCACGGCGCGTCCGGTGACGGCGCTTTCGGTCGAGCGGGAAACGTCGAGCAGGATGGAAACCGCAAGATCACGCGCTTCCGGACGGGTCTGCAGCCAGATTCGCTCCGAGCCGGTGCCGCCTGCAATCCGTTCGGCTTCAGAGCGCACGGCTGCATCAAGATCCAGTCCGTCGCCTTCCAGGTGTCCACGTGTCGTCACCCGGCCCGGGCGAAGGGCCTCGAACTGCTTCTTCACCGAGCGGATGCGCCGTTTGGCCCGCTCGTCCATGCCGGCAGATCCCTTTTCAGGATCCGCTTCTGCAGTGCTGGTCAGAACGCAGACGTGGTCTGCCAGATAGCGGCCGCTGCGTGTGTCCCATTCGGGGTAGAGATGCCGTCCGGACAGTCTCTCGCGGTCCACATCCTCCGGGGCGAGGTCAAGATGCAGCTTCAGACGGGTTGCCGGTGCCTTGGAGATTTGCCCGAGGCCGATCTCCTCCTGATCGTCTGCCGCTTTCTTGGCGCTGTCGTGGTCGTCGTCATCGACACGCCGATTGAGATTGAGAAACTCCGCCCAGCTCAATATGGCTTCAAACTTGTGGAGGATCAGACTGTCCTTGCGTTCCGCCTGATCTGCCTTGCGTCTGCGGGCGCGCACGGTCTTGCCGGTCGCTTCCTCGGGTGGGCCGTCTGTCTCGCGGCTGTCGACTTCGTCTCCCGCAGAAAACACGATTGCTCTGAGATCCGGCCAAAGCGGTACCGGCCGGAAAGGGCGGTATCCGCGCGGGGCAGTTATCTCCTCGAACGAATTCCGGTCAACCCGCTCCCGAAGTTCCAGGACATCGCGGGGCGGCAGGGCGGGGTCTCCCAGAAATTGACGTATGAGCCTGTCGACCCTTGCTTCCATGTCCGGCAGCGGGGCCTGTGGTCTTGCTGCCAGCACCTGCTGGCAGAGTGCGGCGTAGAGATCCCGCAAGCCGGGAGCATGTTCGAGCGTGTCCCGCACCATCGCGGAAATCGCCCTGAGCGCTTGCAGGTCGGCGCGGAGCGGGTCCGTTTCGGCAATATGGGTTGGTGCATGGGCCGCAAGGGCCGTCAGCCAGACATAGAGGACTGCATTTGCCTCCCGCAGCGGGAACACCGCAAGACTGGCCGGCAGTCTCAGGATTTCGCCGTCGAAGCTGGTCCGTGTCACGGTTTCCGCTTCCGTGCCGAGCCGCCTCAGAAATCCGAGGCGATGGCGGGACACCTCCTGGGCGACCGGACGGAGCTCGACACTGTGAGCTCCGCCCAGTCCCCGGAAAAGGACAGCAAGCCGCCCGCCGACCTCATCGAGGCCGACCGCGGCTCCATGATGCACCTCGGGTGCACCCAGGCGGCTTGCAAACGCGTGCCACAGTTTCCCGACAGTTTCCTCGGGTTCCCATGGCTCGATGTCGATCTTGCCCATCGGTCTGGCCTCACCCAAACACGGCCGTGACAAGATCAAGGAGCCCGCGTTTCACGTCTTCATCGTCGGTCAGCGGTTCGATCATTGCAGCTTCGATCGCCCGGCCGACAGGCATGCCCTGGGCAATCAGCGTTGCCGCATAGACGACCAGACGGGTCGACACGCCTTCTTCGAGATCCTGGCCTTTCAAAGCCCTGAGTTTTCCGGCCAGACGTACCAGCGAGGCGGTCCGGTCGCGATCGAGGCCGCTTTCCTCGCAAACCACTTCGGTTTCCAGATCCGCCGGCGGGAAATCGAATTCAAGCGACAGGAAACGCTGGCGGGTGGATGGTTTCAGGGTCTTCAGGATGTTCTGGTAACCGGGGTTGTAGGAGGCGACGAGCATGAAGCCGGGTGCGGCCATCAGCTCTTCTCCGGTTCTGTCGATCGGCAGGGTCCTGCGATCATCCGTGAGGGGATGCAGCACGACCGTCACATCCTTGCGCGCTTCCACAACCTCGTCGAGATAGCATATTGCGCCCTCCCTGACGGCCCGTGTCAGCGGTCCGTCCACCCAGACGGTCTCGCCACCCTTGAGAAGATACCGGCCGATCAGATCGGCGGCGGCAAGGTCGTCATGACAGGCGACCGTGTAAAGCTTGCGGCCGAGCCTTGCCGCCATATGGGCGACGAACCGGGTCTTGCCGCAGCCGGTCGGTCCTTTCAGCAGAACCGGCAGGCCGTTCCGGTGCGCGGCTTCGAAGACATCGCATTCGTCGCCTTGCGAGAGGTAGAAGGGGGCAGGTGCCGCCCCCTTTTCCATGGAGACTGTTGCGTCCATATCCGTCACTCCGCCGGGGCGCCGGCTGCTTCACCCGGCTGGATGACTTCGCGGCGTGGCACTGCAACTGCGTAGATGAACAGGATGGCGCCGAGGACGAAGGCTGCACCGGCTCCGAAGCGCATCCAGTAGAACACGGCCAGCTGGTCCTGAACGTCCATGTAGTATTCGCCCAGGACACGCTGCAGGTGGGTTTGAACCGTTCCCGCGAACGTCAGCACGAAGGTCATGAAGGACATGCCACCGGCCATCAGCCAGAAGGACGCCATGTTGAGCACCTGGTTGTAGGGATCCCGGCCGCGCAGAAGCGGCATGGCGTAGGTGATGATCGCCAGGTTCAGGGAAACATAGGCGCCGAAGAAGGCCAGGTGTCCGTGGGCAGCGGTGATCTGCGTGCCGTGCGTGTAGTAATTCACGCCATGCAGGGTATGCAGGAATCCCCAGACGCCGGCGCCGAAGAAGGCAAGCGTCGCGCAACCGAGCGACCACAGCAGCGCGGCCTTGTTGGGGTGGTCCCGCCGGCCTTTCCACACCATCACGAAGGCAAAGGCCATCATGGCAAAGAAGGGGATCACCTCCAGCGAGGAGAAGATCGAGCCGATCCACTGCCAGTATCCGGGTGTCCCGATCCAGTAGTAATGGTGGCCGGTGCCCAGGATGCCGGAGAACAGTGCGGCGGCAACGATGACGTAGAGCCATTTCTCGATGACTTCGCGGTCGACGCCGGTCAGCTTCAGCATCAGGTAGGCAAGGACCGAGGCCATGATCAGTTCCCAGACACCTTCGACCCACAGGTGCACGACGTTCCACCAGTACTGCTTGTCGAGCGAGAGGTTGCTCGGGTTGTAGAAGCTGAACAGGAACAGGAGCGCCAGGCCCCACAGGCCCAGAAGCAGGATGTTGGTGATCGCGGTTTTCTTGCCCTTCAGCACTGTCATGGTGATGTTGAACAGGAAGATGAGGGCGGCAACAACGATGCCCACCTTGACCCATTTGGGCTGTTCGATGAACTCGCGGCCTTCCTTGCCCAGCAGCCAGTTGCCTTCAAACAGGTTGAAGACATAGGTGAGCACCACACCCAGTGTGCCGACCACCAGAATGATGAGCTGCAGATAGGCGAGCTTGGTGGAATGGATTTCCCGTTCCGCTTCTTCCGGGATCAGGAAATAGGCGGAGCCCATGAAGCCGAGCAGCAGCCAGACGATCAGGCTGTTTGTGTGCAGCATCCGCACGATGTTGAAGGGAAGCAGCTCCGACAGAAAGTTCGGCGCCACATAGATGTAGCCGGCGAGCAACCCGCCCAGAACCTGGACGGCGAACAGGCCGAGCGCCACGGCGAAATACGCCAGCGCAACCTTTTGAGATTGGTATTTCATCTTGGGTTTCCTCAGCGTTCAAAATCAGCCGGCGTCGTTCGGCGGCCAGTCCTGGGCGTCGATCTTGTCTGTCCAGATCAGGAAGTTCGAGAGATCGCGGATCTCTTCGTCCGTCAGGTGGAACTGCGGCATCTGTCGGCGGCCTTCGATGCCGGAAGGCTGGGATTCCATCCAGCCCTTGAGGGTCTCGAATGCCAGGTCAGGATCGTCCAGCACACCCCAACGGGTCATCACGTTGCCGACTTCGGGGGCGAAATACGCACCCTCGCCGAGGATCGTGTGACAATTGATGCAGGCCTTGTCCTCCCAGACCCGTTTACCTGCGGCAACGCTTTCGGTCAGCGTCTCCGCATTCGTCGATGTGCTGGTGATGTAAAGGTGGCTGTGCGCCGACAGCCCCACAAAGATGATGATGAAAAAAAGCGACCCGCCATAGAATATGTTTCGGGCCATGCTTTTGGTCATGACTTCGCGCATAGCGCGCTCCTTTCCCCGGAGTTGATCCTGCCGGGAGGGTGCCAGCGCGTAGCCGCATTTCCTTAACCAAAGTCAAGTGGACCGGAAAGGCGTGCCGAAGACGGTGAAAATCATCGCAATGGGATCGACGCGTTCGCCGATGTTGCCGCGAAGGGCATGCTTCCCTGCGACAATTGTGTCGTTTTGCAGGCGATGAACATGTAATTATCTAAATGAAAACAAAGGCTTAGAAAGATCGTATCTTGCCGGTTTTCCCGCCGAACATGGCTGAACAAACCTGCCTGAAAATTTCAAGTTAACGAAAGTCAAGGAAGCAGACCCAGCCTGCGCGCACCGTCCGATTGCCTCACCAGTCGAACGGAGACTAATCATGATCTCGACACGAGCCATTCGGAGAAATGCGCTGCTGATGAGTGTGGCTTTCACACTCGGATTGTCGGCAGTCGGCGTTTCTGCCCAGGACAAGCCGGCGGACCACGGCAGTGGTCCTTCAGCTGCCTATGAGCCTAGCATGTCAACTCTCGGCCAGCTGAAGGTCGAGATTCCGGGGCGCAAGGAAGGCGATCCCGTGATGACGCCTGATGAATATCAGAATGCAAACCAGATCTATTTCGAACGCTGCGCCGGTTGCCACGGCGTGCTGCGCAAGGGCGCGACCGGCAAGCCGCTGACCACGGATATCACCCGGGAAAACGGCTACGAATATTTGCGCGACTTCATCACCTACGGATCGCCCGCCGGCATGCCGAACTGGGGGACCTCGGGTGAATTGACCGAGGAACAGGTCGACATGATGGCGCGCTACATCCTGCTGGAACCGGCGTCACCGCCAGAGTTCGGCATGGACGAAATGCGCAAGAGCTGGAAGGTGCTGGTTGCGCCGGAAGACCGTCCGAAAGAGAAGTTGAACGATATCGATATCGACAACCTCTTCTCGGTCACCCTGCGCGACAGCGGCCAGGTCGCCCTTATCGACGGTGAAACCTATGCCATCCATGCGGTGATCAACACAGGGTATGCGGTTCATATTTCGCGTATTTCCGCCTCCGGCCGATATCTTTACGTGATCGGGCGTGATGCGCTTGTGAACATGATCGACCTTTGGATGGAAGAGCCGGCAACAGTGGCGCAGATCAAGGTCGGCACCGAGGCCCGCTCCATCGAAACATCGAAAATGAAGGGATGGGAAGACAAGTATGCGATCGCCGGTTCCTACTGGCCGCCGCAATATGTGATCATGGACGGCGACACGCTGGAGCCGCTCAAGATCAAGTCGACCCGTGGCATGGTCTACGACGACCAGACCTATCATCCCGAGCCGCGCGTCGCCTCCATCGTGGCATCGCACTACAACCCGGAATTCATCGTCAACGTGAAGGAAACCGGCAAGATCCTGCTGGTCGACTACTCGGACATCAAGAACCTGAAGACGACCGAGATCGAAGCCGAACGCTTCCTGCATGATGGCGGGTTCGACAGTTCCAAGCGTTACTTCCTTGTGGCTGCCAACGCCCGCGGCAAGGTTGCGGTCGTCGACACCAAGGAAGGCAAGCTGACGGCCTTGCTTGAAACGGGTGGTCAGACACCTCATCCGGGGCGTGGTGCCAACCTGATCCACCCGACATACGGACCGGTTTGGGTGACTTCGCACCTCGGCGACGAAACCGTCGCCCTGATCGGGACAGATCCGGAAGGCCATCCGGACAGTGCCTGGAAGGTCGTGCAGACCCTCTATGGTCTCGGCGGGGGCTCGCTCTTCGTCAAGTCCCATCCGAAGTCGAACCATCTCTACGTGGATGCACCCTTGAACCCGGACGCGGAAGTCTCGGGCGCGATCGCTGTGTTCAACGTCAACGACCTGACCCAGGAAGAACCTGAATACAAGGTTCTGCCGATTGTCGAATGGGCGGATGTCGGCGAGGGCCAGCCGCGTGTCGTTCAGGGCGAATTCGACCAGGCGGGCGAGGAAATCTGGTTCTCCGTCTGGAACGCCAAGGACAAGGAAAGCGCGATCGTCGTCGTTGACGACAAGACGCTCGAGCTGAAGCACGTCATCAAGGACGAACGGCTGATCACTCCGACCGGCAAGTTCAACGTCTTCAACACGCGCGCCGACGTCTACTGACGTCCCGCCGGGAGAGGCGGAATTCCGCCTCTCCCGTTTCTTTCTTCCATGCCGCCTGCAGGAGCAAACGATGAAACAGCCAGGGAAGGTCTATCTGATCGGTGCGGGACCCGGTGACCCGGAGCTTCTGACGCTCAAAGCCTTGCGAGTGCTCCAGGAAGCGGATGCCGTTGTTTTTGATCGTCTGGTTTCACCTGAAATCCTGTCGTTGGCTCCGTCCGGTGCCCTGCAGGTGCCTGTTGGAAAATCGCCCGACAATCATCCCGTTCCTCAGGAGAGGATCAACGAGATCCTTGAAGAACTGGCGCTGGAAGGCTTGACCGTCGCCCGCCTGAAAGGCGGCGATCCGCTGATCTTCGGTCGCGGTTCGGAAGAAGCCGAACATCTTTTGTCACGCGGCATCGCGGTCGAATATGCGCCCGGCATCACCGCTGCCCAGGGGGCTGCCTGCGTAACAGGTGTGCCGCTCACCCATCGTGGTCTGGCAACCGGCGTCCGCTATGTGACCGGACACCGGCAGGCAAACGGCGTTCTCGACCTCGATTGGAAAAGTCTCGCCTGCGAGGACACCACGCTCGTCGTCTACATGGGGGTTGCCAACATCGGGCAGATTGCCCTGCGCCTGATTGCCGAAGGACTGAGCGGGACAACCCCTGTACTAGCCATCGCAAACGCGACGACACCGCGTGAAACCAGGCTCTATTCCGAACTCGACAGGATCGCGATCGATATCCGCGACGCCAGGTTCAAGGCACCGGTGCTGTTTGTTGTCGGCAAGGTCGTGACCCTGAGTGCCGAATGGCCGGCAGCCACCCTGGACGCCATGCTCAGTGCCGTGGACAGCGGCACAGCCGGAAGGCTGGTCCATGCTTAAGACGCTGCTCACCATTGCCTTCTGTCTTCTGGCCATCACAAGCCTCGCGCTTGCCGAGGAACAGGAAACGCCTGCGGCATTGGTCAACCTGGTGCGGCAGGACTGCGGGTCCTGTCACGGCATGACGCTGAAAGGTGGTCTTGGACCGGACATCCGGCCGGATGCCCTCGGTCATTACGACATCGACACCCTGTCCACGGTGGTTCTGGACGGCATCCCGAAAACGGCAATGCCTCCCTGGCGTCCGATCCTGAGCGAGGCCGACGCGAGAAAAATTGCCGAATATCTTTTGAAGGGAGACACGAAATGAAGTGGCTATGTGGAGCCGTTCTGGCAGCCATGTTGACCGGCACTGTCCAGGCGCAGTCGGTCGTTGCCACCGGCGATCTCGGTCTTGTGGTGGAACGGGCGAGCGGGTCTCTGTTGCTGGTCGATCAGTCCGACCGTGCCTCCCTGGCACGGATAGAAGGGCTTGGCGACCTTTCCCATGCAAGCCTGGTCTATTCACCGGACGAACGTTTCGCCTATGTCTTCGGCCGCGATGGCGGCCTTTCCAAGGTCGATCTTGTCGAGAAACGGATAGCCAAGCGGGTGATTCAATCCGGAAACGCCATCGGTGGGGCCATCTCGGACGACGGCTCACTGGTCGCGGTTTCCAACTATGAGCCTGGCGGTGTGCGTATCTTCGACGCTCAGACGCTGGAGATGGTTGCAGATATTCCGACCGGGTCGAAGACAATCGGTCTTGTCGATGCGCCCGGCAAACGCTTTGTCTTCACTTTGTGGGATGCAGGCGAAACCTGGATCGCGGACCTCAATTCGGAGGAACCGAAGATCACCAGGATTACCGGCATGGGCACCAACCCCTATGATGCTCTGATCACCGGTGACGGCCGTCTCTACATCACAGGCCTGTTTGGCGAAGACGGATTGACCGCGCTCGACCTGTGGCAGGAAAATCCCGAACCAATTCGCGTTTTGTCCGGATATGGCCGCGGGGAAGCGGAGCTACCGGTCTACAAGATGCCGCATCTGGAAGGTTGGGCACGCGCGGGCCAGGAGTTTGTCCTGCCTGCCGTCGGGCACCACGAGGTTCTGTGGGTCGATGGTGAAACGCTCGCCGAAACCGGACGCACCAGTACCCATGGTCAACCGGTCTTTGCCATGGCGAGACCCGATGGCCGCCAGGTCTGGGTAAACTTCGCACATCCGCTCAATGACACCATCCAGGTGATCGATACGATCACAAAGCAGGTCGTTCACGAATTCAAACCCGGCCCTGCCGTACTGCACATGGAATTCACGCCACGCGGTAACGAGGTCTGGGTTTCCGTGCGCGATGCCGGCAAGGTCATGATCTACGACACCCGGACCTTCGAGAATACAGGCGAAATCGACGCCGAGAGCCCATCCGGCATCTTCTTTACAGCCCGGGCACACAGGACGGGGTTGTGAGCCATGACAAGCCTCATCGATCCCATTGACTTGAACCTGCTCGACAACTGGCAACGGGACTTCCCGTTGGTGCCGAGACCTTTCGAAATCATTGCAGCGGGAACGAACTGCTCCGAAGGTGACGTTATCGGGCGGCTGCAGGATATGGCTGCGACCGGCCGGATCACCCGCGTTGGTGCCACCTGTGCACCCAACACGGTTTCGGCAAGCACATTGGCGGCCATGTCGGTGCCACACGATCGCATCGAGGCCGTTGCCGGGATCGTCGGTGCTCAGCCGGGCATAAATCATTCTTATCTAAGGGAGAATTACCGAAACCTCTGGTTCGTTGCCACCGGCCCGGACCGGGAGCATGTCAACGGGGTTCTGGACACCATACGGGAGCAGACGCAGCTTGCCGTACTGGATCTCCCGATCATCCGTCCGTTCAATATAGACCTAGGCTTCAGCTTGAACGGCGGCCTGGGCCGGCCACCAGTGCCCCGGCCGGTCCGGTTGGAGCGACTGCAGGAGCGAGACGATGACCTCCTGCAGGCTCTGACCACAGGACTACCGATCATACAGCGCCCCTACCTGCGAATTGCGGAACAACTCGGCCGAACGGAAGAGGACGTTCTGGAACGGATTGGAAGGCTGCTTGAAGCCGGTATCATTTCCCGCTTCGGCGTGATTGTACGTCACCGCGCCCTTGGCTGGCGCGCGAACGCCATGGTTGTCTGGGATATCGAACCGGAAAGGATCGCCTCGGCGGGCCCGGCGCTTGCTGCGCATCCGGGGGTGACCCTGTGTTACGAACGCAGACCCGTGGCAGGCGTGTGGCCCTATCGGCTTTACTGCATGATTCACGGCCGGAGCCGGTCGCAGGCACTGGATGTTCTCATTCAGGCATCGCGCCTGCGGGAAGTGGCGGGCGTCAGGCATGACGTCCTCTTTTCCACCCGTTGCTTCAAGCAGACCGGGGCGCTGATCTCTCGTCAGGGAGTTGCGGCATGACCCGGAAACTGTCTCCTCTTGAGCGGACCTTGATCAATCGTCTGCAGGACGATCTGCCGCTGGTTTCGCATCCCTTTCGGGAATTGGCGCAGGAACTGGGCCTGAGTGAAGAAGAGGTTGCCGGGCACATCCGGACCTTGCGCGACGACGGCCTGCTGACACGGTTCGGACCCTTCTTCGATGCGGAAGCCCTTGGCGGTGCCTTTTGCCTTTGCGCCATCGCGGTACCGCCAGCGCGTTTCGAAGACGTCTTAACCAAAGTCAATGCCTACCCCGAAGTCGCCCATAACTATGAACGGGATCACAAGCTCAACATGTGGTTCGTCCTGGCAACGGAAAGTCAGGCCGCAATTTCGGCAACTGCCGAAGCAATCGAACGCGACACAGGCTTGCCGGTGCTGCTGTTTCCGAAGGAACGCGAGTTTTTCATAGGCTTTCGGGTGAACGCATGACCTTGACCCCACAGGACCGAACGATCGTCGAAGCCACACAGGCCGGATTGCCTCTGGTCACCAGACCCTTTGCTGTCGTCGCGGAAAGCCTGGGACTGAGCGAAGCGGAGCTGATCGACCGTCTGAAGCAGCTGAAGGCGCAAGGTGTCATCCGGCGTATCGGGGCCGCACCAAATCATTACAGGCTCGGCATGACCGCGAATGGCATGACCGTCTGGGATGTCGATGACGCAGTGGTCGACAGTCTCGGCGAAAAGGTCGGCGCCCTGCCGTTCGTCACGCATTGTTACCGCCGTCCGCGGGCACTGCCCGACTGGCCTTACAACCTCTTTGCCATGGTTCATGGAGAAACCCGCGAGGAAGTGATTGCAAAGCGGGCGGAGATTTCCAGTCTGCTGGGCAAGGCCTGCCGTGCCGGCGACATCCTGTTTTCAACGCGCATCCTGAAAAAGACCGGCATGCGCCTTCGCGGCAAGGAGGGCTGAACGATGTTCCGCCTCTCGGAATACATGCACCAGATCGTGGAGCCGACACCTGTCAGGACACGCCGCGGCACCGGTGCGGTCAAACCGGTGGTGATCTGGAACCTGACCCGGCGCTGTAACCTGAAATGCCGGCATTGCTACACCGTGTCGGCAGACGTCGATTTTCCAGGTGAGTTGAGCCACGACCAGGCCATGGCGACCCTGGAGGATCTTGGACGCTTCGGCATTCCCGCCCTGATCCTGTCCGGAGGTGAGCCGCTCGACAGGAAGGATCTGTTCGAGATCGCGGGGCGCGCCAGAAGCCTTGTGCGCATGCTGGCTCTGTCGACCAACGGCACCAGGCTGCACGGCGAGACTGCCGACAAGGTGGCGGAGATCGGCTTCGATTATGTGGGCATTTCCATTGACGGGATCGGGGCCACGAACGACTGGTTTCGTGGCGTCGAGGGCGCTTTCCAATCTGCCCTGCGGGGCGTTCGCGAATGCAAGTCACGTGGCATCAAGGTCGGGCTGCGCTTCACCCTGACCGAGGGCAACCACGAAAGCCTGCCGGATCTTCTGCGTCTGTGCGACGATGAAGGTGTCGACAAGTTCTATCTGTCCCATCTCGTCTATGCCGGCAGGGGCGACAAGCACCGCGGCGAAGATGCCGAGCACAAGCGCTCCAGATGGGCAATGGACATTCTGATGGACCGTGCATGGCAAGGTGTCAGCGGTGGCCGGCCACTCGATATCGTAACCGGCAACAATGATGCCGACGCGGTTTACTTTCTGGAATGGGTACAGCGGATCTTTGGTCCGGAAACGGCAGCCCATGTGCGCGGTCATCTTGCGGCCTGGGGAGGCAATTCCTCCGGTCTCGGTGTCGCCAACATCGACACCCTCGGCAACGTGCATCCGGATACCTACTGGTCCGACTACACCATCGGCAGCGTGAAATCCGTTCCGTTCTCCGAACTCTGGACCGGTGAAGACCCCATGCTGGCCCGGCTCAGAACAAGGCCAAGACCGCTCAAGGGGCGCTGCGGTGCCTGTGCCTTCAAGGACGTGTGCGGCGGCAATACCCGTATCCGCGCACTGCAACTGACTGGCGATCCCTGGGCCGAAGACCCTGCCTGTTATCTCAATGACGACGAAATCGGGCTTGCCGGCCCTGGCGGCGAGCGCCTGGCCGTGACCCCGTTCCGAGGAAAACGCCATGATCCGGCTCACCGCTTCGCTTAGCGCACTCCTTCTGATGACCTCGCTTTCGGTTGCAGGCCCCGCGCAGGACTATGCAGACAACTGCCAGGACTGCCATGGAGCAGGCCGTCTTGGTGGTGTCGGACCGGCACTGATCCCGGAGACCCTCGGCCGCATGCGCGGACCGGATCTCGATGCTGTCATTCGCGACGGCCGCAAGGCGACGCAGATGCCGGCATTCGCCGATATTCTAGATGCCGATCAGATCGAGGCCCTGGCCGCTTTCCTGAAAGAACCGCTGAGCGAGGTTCCGGACTGGACCGAAACGGATATTGCCGCCAGCCAGGTGATCAACGAGGACTATCAGCCCGTCGAAAAGCCGCTCTGGCAGTCCGATCCGATGAACATCACCCTTGTCGTCGAAACAGGTGATCATCACGTGAGTGTCCTAGACGGCGACACCTTCGAGACGCTCGACAGGTTCGCAACGCCGTTTGCGGTCCATGGCGGGCCGAAATTCTCGCCGGACGGGCGCTATGTCTTCATCATGTCGCGCGACGGCTGGGTCCAGAAATACGATCTCTACGCGCTTCAGGAAGTTGGCCGGGTGAGGGCAGGGCTCAACAGCCGCAACATTGCCATGAGCCATGACGGCAAGTGGCTGGCGGTTGCCAACTATCTGCCGATGACGCTGACGATCCTGTCGACCGAAGATCTTTCGGTCGCAACCGTGATGGATGTGACGGCCAAGGACGGAACGGCCAGTCGTGTTTCGGCGGTCTATCAGGCTCCCAACCGCAAGAGCTTTATCCTTGCCTTGAAGGATGCTCCGGAAATCTGGGAAGTAGCGACCGATCCGGAAGCGGAACCGGTCTACGAAGGCTTCGTGCACAGCCGGGAAAAAGGCATGGTCGAAGCTTTGCCTTCCTCCGTCGGTCTCTTCGCCCGCCGCCGGATCCTGACGGCGGAACCGCTTGACGATTTCTTTTTCGATGATGACTACCGGCATCTCGTCGGAGCGTCGCGCGACGGCGCGCGCGGTGTCGTGGTCAACCTGAATGTCGGCCGTGAAATCGCTGAATTGCCGCTGGAAGGCATGCCGCATCTCGGCTCCGGTATCAGCTGGGAGCGGGATGGCAGCAGGGTCATGGCGACCCCGCATCTGAAGGAAGGCAAGCTGTCGGTCATCGACACCGAAACCTGGAAGCAGATCGCGACGATCAAGACCGACGGTCCCGGCTTCTTCCTGCGCAGTCACGAGAACACGCCCTATTTCTGGGCCGATGTCTTCTTCGGTCCGAACAAGGACGAAATTCATGTGATCGACAAGGAAAGCCTGGAAATCGTCAAGACCTTAAAGCCCGTCGAGGGCGCGACGGTAGCCCATGTCGAATTCACGAAAGATGGCCGTCATGCCCTTGTCTCCGTCTGGGAGGACGACGGCGCAGTGATTGTCTATGACGCCAGCACGCTGGAAGAGATCCGGCGCCTGCCCATGCGCAAACCTTCGGGGAAGTACAATGTCTGGAACAAGATCACCTTTTCGGAAGGAACGAGCCATTGAGGCGATCCTCGTCTCGCACGGCCAGCCGTCGCACCCGCAGGCAGGTGAAGCGTATTTGCGCGCACTTGCGCAGCAGGTCCGCGAATTCCTGCCCGGCTGGTCCATTCGCTCGGCCACGCTGGCCGCGCCTGGCGCTCTTGATCGGGCCCTGGGCCTTGCCGGGCCTGAACCGCTTGTTTTTCCGGTTTTCATGGCCGAAGGCTGGTTCACGCAGACCGCTCTGACAGGCAGGCTGAAAGGGACGGGTGCCCGGCAGCTGCCTGCCCTCGGTATTCATCCCGAGTTGCCACGGTTGACGGCGCATTTTCTGGAAATGACGGCAGAAAGAACCCACTGGAACGCGTCGGGCTACGAACTGCTGCTCGCGGCCCATGGGTCGGCGACCTGCCGGTCGACCGCGCAAAGCACCGTCCGCTTTGCCGCTGTTCTTGCCGAATGGTTGCCGGAAAGACCGATCCGGTTGGGCTTCCTTGAAGAAGCACCCTTCCTGGAACAAACGGCTACAAGTTGCGGCATGAGAACGGTCTTGTTACCCCTGTTTGCCGGAAACGGGCACCACGTGACCCAGGACATTCCGGAAGCTCTCGACAAGGCCGGGTTCGAGGGACTGCGCCTTGCTCCGCTGATCGAGGCGCCATTCGTACCCAAACTCATTGCCTGCGCGCTGGAGAGCGCCAATCTGAAGGAACTGGCGGCGTGACCCGGATCGAAACCGGCTGGCCGGTGCGCAAACTTGCGATCGTGCTTTATCCGTTCACGGCCGCTGCCGTTGCCATCAATCTCTTCATGCTCAGCCTGATGGGGCAGGCCATCGGCTTGCCGGCCCTGTCGCCGATCGTGTCGATCTGGATCAGCTTGCCACTCGGCATCCCGGCCACATGGCTTGCAGCAAAGTGGGTGCGGCGACTGATGGACGAAGCAGATGGAAAACTGCCACCGGCAGATTGATAGCTTTGTGAACGGGATACGGACCATGTTGATACAAAGGGACCTGCGCCAGGGATCTGGCCTGCGCATGGCTGGTGCCGCAGCCGCTGTTTTCGGTGTCATGACAGTCGTGAGCGGTGGAACGGTTCTCTTTGGTGGCGATCAGCTATCCAGACTGGCTGGCAACGTCGTCTCGTTTGTCCTGTGGTTCAATTTCCTGGCGGGCTTTGCATATGCAATGACCGGCCTCGGGCTCTGGTTCGCCAGAGGGTGGGCTCGCTGGATGGCCATCGCGATTCTGATCGGGACCGCGATCGTCTTATGTGCATTCCTTGTGTATGTGTCCCAGGGCGGGCCTCATGAAACGCGTACTCTCGTGGCATTGATCTTCAGAACGGGCTTCTGGGCGATCGTTACCTCGACCGCCCTGCGCGCCGTAATCCGCTGATAGACACCCTCCTCAGGATGACAGCCACCCTGTCGAACCATCGCGGCGCACAACAAAGGCACTGGTTGCCGGAAAGTCAGTAAGGGCACTGCCAAAGAGGTTCTCTTCAAGCACCAATGCGGCCGTGGACAGGCCATCGGCAAGAGCTGCGGCCGGAGCTATGACGCTGGCGCCATCTACTGCACCCGCAACCGGCAGGCCGGTTCGCGGATCGATGATGTGGGAGCGCCGGCCGGCCTGATCGAAGGTCGTTCCGAGCCGCGCGGAACTGGCGACTGCGGCGTTCGTCAATCTGATCCTGGTCTTCGCCTCTGCGCGTTCGGCCACTGGCTGCAGGGTCACTGGCCAGCCATGGTGAGCGCCTGCGTCAAGAGCAGGTTCTTCATCCGGCCCGCCTCTGGTGACGATCTCACCGAGGTCGACCACCATGTTCGTGCATCCCACCGCGGCTAGCAGGGCCGTCACCCTGTCCGTGATGTAGCCTTGGGCAATGCCGTTGAAGGACATGGACATGCCTTTTTGCGCAAAGCGGATCTCGCCCGGGCCATAAACGACGTGTCCGAAGCCTGTGCGACTTCGGGCAGCCGCAAGATTCTCGCCGGTGTCGCCGGACGCCTGCCTGGCGTAATAGGCCCACAAAGGTTGAATGGTCGGGTCGAAGGCTCCTTCAGTCGCGGCATGAAGCCTGTCGCACAGGCCGAGCAGATCGACCATTTCCAGAGAAGGCGCCGAAAGCCGTCCGTTGGCATTCAGCCGGACCAGCTCGCTGTCCGGTTGGTAGAGACTGAAGATCGCTTCCAGCCTGCGGATTTCCGCTTCCACCCTGGTGAACAGACGTTTCGCTTCGCTTGCGCTTTCATGCAGGATATCGATCTCGGCGCCTGCCCCGAGCGCAATGCCGCGCCAGCGGTGCAATTGGGCCTGTCCACCTGCCATTGCGGCACCCGCCGGCAAAGCAAGGCCAGTAACACCGGCGGCGCAGATCCGCAGGAAACGCCTGCGGTTCATGGGTGGTTGATTGATGGTTGCATGTGTCATTGCGCAGCCCCGTGTTCTGCAGCCATGGGGACCGAGGTGGCGGCGGACACATCGACGGCTCCCAGAACGTACTCGGTCGGGATGTCTTCGGCGCGGACGACGCGGCCCTCGTTGTCCCGTGCGAAGGCATCTGCTCCGGCCTGCGTACCAAAGGGAATTGCTTCCGGTGCACCCATGCCGCCTGCCACGTTGCTGCCGATGACGAACCAGGCGCCATCCAGATCGATCCAGTTGTCGGTGCCTGGTTGGGTCCAGCTTTCTGCCCGCTCCATGTCGTTGACATAAACGGCAGCAATATCCTTCGGCTCTTCGGGAGAACGCAGGAAGGCAACCGCATCGCGCACCTGTGTGAACCAGAGCGGATTGGGATTTCCTGCCAGATGGATCTGGGCCTTGGGGCCGTCATGTTCCAGAACGGTCATCTGGCAGTAGTGACCAGCCGCTTCCGGTGTCAGATGCACGGCATCGGGTCTGGCAATCTGAACCTCTTCCTGGCAGGCAGCCAGGAACCCGAGCATGAAGATGGAAATGAGCGCGCGTTTCATGGCGCAATCCTTTTTATCAGAAGAGCGGAGCCAGCCATGGTCAGGCCGGCAAATGCTGCCAGGGAGCCAAGGGCAAGCAAGGGATCGAAGGGCAGGGCGTCCGCCACACCGGCCATGCCACCCACCAGATCACTTGCGCCGAGGGCGGCCAGGTTGAACAGGCGAAAGGCGTCGGCAGGGTTGAGCAGGATGGCGTAGGGGAAAACGTCGGACGCAAAGACACCGCTTGGGTTTGCGACCAGCGCGCCAAGCAGTGCAAGGTCATACAGGACGACCAGCATCAGCCACACGGCAACCGAAGCCGCCGCCGCGGTGCGCGACTGGCGTGTCAGTGAACTCAGAACGTAGCCCGTGGCGAGAAAGCAGACGCCGAGCAGGATCGAGGTTGCGATCAGGCGCGCAAAATCCGCAAGACCCGAGAGGGAGCCGAAGCCTGCTGCCACAAGCAATCCGGCCGTCAGGCCGTATCCGACAACCAGTGCGAATGCCAGAACCAGCGTGTGGCCGACGGCCTTGCCGATCAGGAATTCGACACGGGAGATCGGGCAGGACAGCGTCATCAGCAGTGTGCCGCGTTCGATCTCGCCGCAGATGGCGTCGAATGCGAGCAGCAGGGCGATCAATGGCACGAGATAGACCGACAGACTGGCCAGAGAAGCAACGGTAATGGTCAGGCGGTCGACGCCGAGCGTTCCGGCTGGTGCCGAGCCGAGCAGGGCAAGCGCCAGCGAGAACACGGCGAGGATCATGGCTGCAAGCAGGATCCACCTGTTGCGGATACCAATGCGGATTTCTTGTCCTGCTACAGTGAGGATTCTGGAGAACATGGTTCAGGCCCCCTTGCCAGCGGCGCTGGAAAAATACCGGTAGACGTCGTCGAGGCTCGGCGCGTGCACATCGACATCCTCAACCAGGTTGCCGAGCGCGCTGATTGCCGAAAGCGCCTTGACCTTGTCGTCCGCGTTGCAGTTGAATTCGACCGAACGTCCGTTCATCTGCCCGCCGCCGAGGCTTTCGGAGACATGGGCAAGATCCTCGGGCCTGGTCCAGACCTTGAGCCTGATCGGCAACCCGGCCTGGGCCCGCAGGCGGCTCAGGATGTCGTCCGCGACGAGCCGGCCTTTCGACAGGATCAGGATCCGGTCTGTCCGTGCTTCCAGTTCGGTAAGGGCGTGAGACGACAGCAGCACCGTCGTTCCCTGTCCCGCGATTTCACCGATCAGTTCATAGACCGTCTGCCGGGAGATTGGATCAAGGCCTGTCGTCGGTTCGTCCAGCAGGATCAGCCGAGGTCTCCCGACAAGAGCCTGGGCAAGACCAAGGCGTTGACGCATGCCCTTGGAATAGGTGCCGACTCGTCGTTTTGCAGCCTCCGCGAGACCGACCCTTTCGAGCAGCGGCAAGGCCCTGGCAGGGCTTTCGCCTTTCAGTCTCGCGTAGAAGGTCAGCACTTCCTTGCCGGTGAGCGAGGCGGGAAAGGCGACCGATTCCGGCAGATAGGCCGTGCCGACACGGGCATCGTGGCTGCCTGGGGCAGCTCCCATGACGGCGACGTCTCCATGGTCGCGCTTCAGGAACCCGAGCACGATCTTGAACAATGTGGTCTTGCCGGCGCCGTTGTGCCCGAGCATGGCAACCCGTTCACCTGCGTTCAGGGAAAAAGACACGTCATCGACGGCCTTGTGCCCGGAAAAGGTCTTGCAGACGCCGTCCACGCGGAGGGTCGGTGCAGAAAGGGACGTTTCGGTCATCCTTGAACTCCCGAATTCGGTGTCGCCCGCACCGGCGGATGCATCAGTGGGGCGTTGTCGACGATGCCGCCTGGCAGCAGCGCCGGAAATTGAGATTGGGTCCACCGCAGCAGCTGAACAGCCGGACTGCCGACCAGAAGCTTGGCGGAAGGTTGGGTCCAGAGGACCTGGTCGACCATGTCGTTGGGCCGGTAAGCGGTGTCGGCAATGCCGTCACCGTTCATGTCGAAGGCCGGGTGGTCGCTCCAGTAGTTGCCGCGCCCGTCCGTGCTCCAGTCAAGCTGGCGGCTGCCGACGTATTTCACCTGGGTCTTGTTGGCGATGAAGGCATTGCCCTTGAAGGCGTTATTTGCAGAACCCGCTGTGAAGTGAACACCGATGGGGCAGCCTTCGAAGCTGTTGTCTGTCACCGTGTTCTTGTTGGCGTTGTACATGAACAGACACTTCTCGCCGCCGCCTTCGACCTGGTTGCCGGAAATCTCGGCGTGATTGGCATAGTTGAGCATGAGGCCGTGATTGCGGTCGCCGATCGAGACGTTGTTGCGTACCTTCAGCCGGTCTGAAAACATCAGCGCGTAGCCAATGTCGTTGCCTTCGGAAACGTTGTTCTCGATGACACCATTGTTGCCGTGCATGTAGTGAACGGCAAAACGCAGGTCTTCGAACCGGTTGTTGCGGAAGGTGTCCTTGGGACTGGTGTTGACGAAGATGCCGTCGCGGCCGTACCGGATCGTGTTGTATTCCGCCAGAAGATCAGGTGCGTTCCAGACGTAGATACCGTTGCCACGCTCGTTCATGCGCAGGTCCTGGCGGCCTTCGATGAGATTGTTGGACACAGTTGCGTTGCGCGCACCATGAACATCGACACCTGTCAGGTTGTCGAGGATCCGGTTGTCGCGAACTATGGCGCGATGCGCGGTCTTGGACAGCTTGACGCCTGCATCCAGCGTTTCCTGCGAGAGGCCGGAGCCGGTCAGTTCCAGCCCTTCCACGACACTGTCCGGTGCGTTGATGGTGACGACGCTGCCGGTGCCGTTTCCGGCAATGCCCGCCTTGCCCGCCCCACTCAGCGTCAAGGGTTTGTCGAGAACCACTGGGCCCTCATGCTTGCCGGGTGCAAGCCGGAGAATGTCCCCGGCCTGCGCTTGTTGAAGAACCTGCTGCAAGGCGCCCTTTTCGGCTGGTACCTGCCATTCTTCCGCCTGTAGCGGACCGCAGACGGTCAGGCTCGCCACAGCAGCGGTGGAAAGTGCCAGTGATTTGAAAAAGGCGCGGTGCATGGCTCAGGCGTTCCTCGGTTCCACGAACATCCGGCCGCGCATTTCCATGTGCAGCGCATGGCAGAACCACTGGCAATAGTACCAATGGACGCCTGGGCGTTCGGCAACAAAGGTGACCGATGCGGTCGCCTGCGGACCGACTTCCATGGCGATGCCATAGTTGGACAGGCAGAAGCCATGGGTCAGGTCATCGATATGATCGATGTTGGTGACGTAGATTGTGACTTCGTCGCCCTGCTTTACCGTGAATTTCTCGAGGCTGAATGTCGGCGCGACCGAGTGCATGTAGACACGCACCTTGTTGCCGTCGCGGATGACGTCCGCGGCATATTCCAGCTCGACACCGTCGGCGGCCGCCTGTTTCTTGGCATCGTCAAACCAGGGATGGTTGCGATCCCAGACAGTTGCCGGATTTAGCTTCGACGCGTGCACGATAATGCTGTCATGCGGCTCGGCGAACGTCGGCCCGTCGTGAACGACTTTCATGTCGTCGGTGGAAATGTCGATGAGCTGTTCGTTCTCCGGTTTCAGCGGACCGACATTCAGGAACCGGTCCTTGGAGAACTTGTTCATCGAGATCAGCCATTTGCCGTCCGCTTCCGCGGTTTCACCCATGGATGTGGAGTTGTGGCCCGGCTGATAATGCACATCGACCTTCGAGATGATCGGATCGACTTCTTCGCCCGCATAGGCGCGGATGGCTTTGTCGACGTTCCATTTCACGATCTGGCTGTCGAGGAACAGGGTGGTGAACGCATTGCCCTTGCCGTCGAAAGCCGTATGGAGCGGGCCAAGGCCAAGCTGCGGCTCGGCGACAACGGCCGAGCGTGGATCGGCATTGTCAGAGAAGAGCGCGTCGACCTTGGTCACGTCGATCACCGTGCAGGTGGGTGACAGCTTGCCGTTGATGACGATGTGCTTCTTGTCCGGTGCCGCGTTGCAGCCGTGCGGGCTGTTGGGTACCGGGATATAGCGGGTGAACTGGGAATTTGCTTCTTTCCGGCCATCTACGATCGGCACACCGTTGAGTTCCCGGTAGTTGCCCGCAGCGACGGCTTCCTCGATCGCCTTGATGTTGAAGACGACGCAATGATCCAGTTCGCTCTCGGTCATTTCGGCAAGGTTCATGCCCATTTCCGAGTTGTAGCTGGTCGAAAAGGCGTATTTGCCCTGGTAGTCGGCGTCGCAGTTGTCGAGGTTGCCCGATACGATCACCTGCCAGGCGACCTTCATCTCGTCACCGTCGATGGCGGTGAACAGGCAGGAATACTGGGACGGATCGTCCAGGATCTTGCCGTCGTTGACCAGTGGGGCTTCATGCTCGCCATTTGCGAAGACATAGCCCGTGCGCGGATATTTCTGCGGCCGCATGCCGTGGATGTCGTGTGCGTTCGGGATCTCGATGATCTTGTCGCACTTCATCGTGGTGCAATCGATGCGGGCCACGCGCGTGTTCGCCTTGTCGTTGGCGAAGATGTAACGGCCGTCATAGGTGCCGTCGGTGAAGGACATATGCGGATGGTGCAGGTCGCCATTGTCATAGGTGACCTTGCCCTGCGCCGCGAGATACGCCTTGGTTTCCGGCAGCAGACCTTCCGTCAGGATCTTGAGGGACTCGTTGGTCTGACCCCAACCGGTTGCCGAGCAGCGGTTGAAGACGGGAACACGCATCAGTTCGCGCATGGACGGGAAACCGAGAATGCGCAACTCGCCGCTTTGGCCGGACGACCAGAAGCCGTAGTACTCGTCGAGTTCACCCGGTGCGAGTTCGAACTTCTGTCCATCTCCCTGCGCATATGCAAGGTCTGCACCGCTGAGGGCGACTGCGCCCATTCCGGCGACAATGGCGGTCTTGGCTGATCCGCCCAACAGATCCCGGCGGGATACGCCGCGCTGTTCTTGAGTGTCCTTCATGGCTGATCTCCTTAGGTTGCCTTTTGAAGGTTATTTGGCCGGCACCGGCGTTTCCGCCTTGGCTTTTGTGTCCGGCTTGACGAGACCGGTCTGCACCTCGAACCGCCGTCTTTTCGCGAGCTTCTTGATGCAAACGGGACATTTCTGGTCGTGCTGATACAGAACCTGGCAGTGCAGGCAGTTCAGGCACTCGTTGGGATTGATGTGGCCTTCCGGATGAATGGCCTGGACCATGCATTCCTTGGCGCAGCGATTGCAGGGGTTGCCGCACTCGCGGTACCGCTTCAGCCAGTCGAACATCCGCAGCCGTGCCGGGATCGCGAGGGCCGCGCCGAGCGGGCACAGATACCGGCAGTAGAACCGCTCGATGAACAGGCCGGCTGCCAGCAGGGCCACCGCGAACAGGACGAAGGGCCAGGCGCGCTGGAACTTGAGGATGATGGCCGTCTTGAAGGGTTCGACCTCGGCATAGTGTTCGGCCACATCGAGTGAATAGAGCGACAGTCCGAACAGCCCCAGGAAGATGATGTATTTCACCGGCCACAGGCGCTCATGCAGACCCCAGGGCACTTCGATCTGCGGGATACGGCACAGCTTGGCGATACGGTTGGTCAGCTCCTGCAGGGCGCCGAAGGGGCACAGCCAGCCGCAATAGGCGCCGCGTCCCCAGAACAGAAGGGCGGCAGCCACGGAGAACCACAGCAGGAACACCAGCGGATCCATCAGGAAGGCGTCCCAGCTGAAGTCGCTCGTGAGGGCGGAGAAGAAGGCCAGCACGTTGACCACCGACAACTGGGCGTTTTCCATCCAGCCAAGCCAGACCAGCGTGAAGGTGAGAAAGCCGATGCGGAACCAGAAGGTGAAACGCTCGTTGCGGGTTACCTGCATCTGGAAGAAGAACACCAGCGTGAGCACGGCGATGGCAACGCCAAGGATCAGAACGTCCGTCTTGCGGTCATTCCAGATCCGTTTCCAGAGGGCCTGGACACCTGTGTCCTTTTCCGCGGCGGCTGCACTGGATTGACCTGAAGCTGCGACAGGCGCTGCGGCCGGTGCAACGGCCTTCAGATAGCTGTCGGGCAGCCGGTAGCCGAGGTCGAACGTCAGGAACACCTTTTCGATCGGCCCGACCGGGCGCTGCACGAGCAGCTGCAGCCGGAATTCCCTGGCAGGATCGAAACCTGAGTCCGCCGGAATGATGAAGAGGTCCATTTCGGAAAAGGCCGGGGCACCGTCGGCGGCGATCGTGCCGACACGGTTGTGCTGGCGATCATGGAAACGAACCGAGATATCGTCCTGGATAAGCTGGATCCGGTCGAAAATCCCGCCCCGTACATAACCAGACCCCTTGAAGGAATAGCGCCCCCGGCCGGCCACAAGAATGGCGTGGTCGCCGTCGTCAAGCCGTGCCATCAGGTTGGCATATTCCGCTTCGCCCAACAGCGACAGGCCGATTGACGGTACATCTGCAAGAGCGAGATAGAGGTCGATGAAGGTGTCGGTTTCCGGGCCTTTTTCGGGCCGTTTGACCGCACGTTTGTCACCCTGGCTCACAAAGGATTCGTTGATCTGCGCGACATCCAGGGAGAGGCGCCGTACCGAGCCATCACCGGTCAACGTCATCCAGTCACTGATGTCTTTCTTGCCGGTATCGACTTCCCTTTGCGGGCCACTCTCCGCAACTTCGGAGGCAAGGCCGCCCAGACCCAGGGTCCGTGCAACCTTCAGGCCCGAACGGATGATGGAGTCGTCGATGACCATGATGGTCACGGTCGCTCCGGAAATGATGTCGAGATCGTGTGCCGAGCCACCGCTGGCGGCTTCCGCTTTCAGGTCGAGACCTGCATATCCTTCCGTGACCGCACGGATTTTCTTGTCCGGAATTCCGATCAGGACAATCGGTTCGGAGTGTTTGACCAGTCGGACACCCGTGATGACGGCGTCCTTGTCGACCCCGACCAGTGTGTGGATCGGCTTGCCGGAATAGCCCGTTGTGGAGACGAAATCCGAAGTCAGGTAAACCCATCCGAGAGTGTCTTTGCCCTTCAGGGCAGGCACGACCGGAACATCGTTCTTCAACTGTCCGAAGGTTTCGGCCCCCGGCACGAGTTCGCCCGGCGCTACCTTGTCGAGGTAATGCTGAACCAGTGCATCGTCTGCCTTGACCGGTGCGATTCCCACCAGACCCAGGGCAACAGCAATGCTCAGGAAGGCGAACAGAAAAATGTGACGGGGATGACCCACGAGACGCGCTCCAAGAAGTCGTGTGTTTTCTCTTGGAGTTCGTTGTCGGCCTTTGCAGCGTGGAACTTCTTGACGATAGTCAAGTAGCCCGCATCAAAAGTGATGCTCTCGACAGAGCCGGTGACCTTTACTGGCCCGGTTTGTTCGAAGTGACGTGCTACCCAACATGCCCTTGTGGTGGGCGAGAGTTTTCTGGACCCAATCAGGAACACGGGCTGGCTGCGTGTTCTGATTTCCTCCGGTCCACCGGCACCTTGTAGCCGATGGCACCGTGAGGTCTGTGTTCGTTGCAGTCCTTGCGCCAGTTGAAATAGGTCGCCTGGCTGATCCCGGCTTCAAGGCAGATCTCCGCAACAGGAACTCCCTTTTCCCGCGCTTGACGATGAACGCCTTCTGCGCATCCGAAAACTTGGATGCCTTCATCAATTCCGCTCCTTCCCAGCCAGGAAACTCGTCGCGGAAAACTCTAACCCAAATCGAGGGTGTTTAACGGGAGCACATCAAGGCCAGGATATCCGCATCCATTGACCATTGACATTTCAATTGCCAGCGGTCGAACTCAATAAGGCCAGTGTGAAAGGTTGAGGGAATTGATGTATGTCCGAAACTGCGATTGCCCGCGCCGCGACGCTTGCCTGTTTTTCCGATCCTCAGGACATAACGCTGCTGGACGGTGGCATCACCAATATCAATCTCCTGGTTCGGGATGGCAGCCGCCGTTTTGTCGTCCGCCTTGGTGACGACATTCCCGAACACGGCGTCATGCGCTGGAACGAGCTGGCGCTCAGCAGGGCTGCCGAGACGGCCGGTGTTTCGCCTGCGGTTTTTTATCAGGAACCCGGTGCCCTGGTGCTGGACTTCGTGGAGGCAAGAACCATGGAGGAAGCCGATGTCAGGGATTCGGACAATCTGACAAGAATCATCGAGCTGGTTGCCAGAGTTCACCAGGATCTGGGAAACCATCTGACCGGACCGGTACTTGCCTTCTGGCCGTTCCAGGTGAACCGGACCTATGCTGCGCGCCTGAAAGCCGATGGATCAGACCATTCGGCCTTGCTACCGGATCTGATGGACACGATGGCTGATCTTGAAAAGGCGGTCGGACCGGTTGAGCTCGTTGTTGGCCACAATGATCTGCTTGCCGCCAATCTGCTCGATGACGGCAAAAGGCTTTGGCTGATCGATTGGGAATATGGTGGTTTCAATTCGCCGCTCTTCGATCTTGCCGGCCTCGCCTCCAACAATGGCTTGAGCGAAGAGCAGGAACGCAAGATGCTCGAGCAGTATTTCGAAACACCCTCCGAAACCCGATGGCGCGCCTACAAGGCCATGAAATGCACCTCCCTCATGCGTGAATCCCTCTGGTCGATGACATCGGAGATCCACTCGGATCTGGACTTCAACTACTCCGCATATACCCGCGAAAACACGGACCGGCTGAATGCCGCTCTTTCCGAATTCCGTGAATTGTGAAGGCCCTCATGACGCTTCCCTCATCTTCGAAGATCATCATTATTGGCGGCGGCATTGTCGGTTGTGCTACGGCCTATCATTTGGCGAAGATGGGGCTGGAAGTTCTGCTTCTGGAAAAGGCGGCCCTGACATCCGGATCCACATGGCACGCCGCGGGCCTGGTCGGTCAACTCCGTTCCAATGCCAATATCACCCAGCTTCTGGGATACTCGATCTCGCTTTACGACAGGCTGGAAGAAGAGACCGGACAGGCAACCGGATGGAAAATGAATGGCGGCCTCCGTCTCGCCTGCAACGAAGAACGCTGGACCGAGGTCAAGCGCCAGGCCACCACGGCGCACAGTTTCGGTCTGGACATGCAGTTGCTGACACCGAAGGAAGCGCAGGACCTATGGCCGCTGATGGACATTAGCGACATTGTCGGTGCCGCCTTTTTGCCGACAGATGGTCAGGCGAGTCCTTCCGACATCACCCAGGCTCTCGCCAGGGGCGCATGGATTGGCGGTGCAAAGCTTGTCGAAAACACACCGGTTCTCGAGATCCTCACCGAACGCGGAAAGATGACGGGCGTCCGCACCGCACAGGGCAATATTGCGTGCGAAAAGCTGGTCCTGTGCTGCGGGCAATGGACCCGGGAACTTGCCGCGACAATCGGCGTTACGGTGCCACTTGTGTCGATCCAGCACCAGTACATGATCACGGAAGCCTTTGGCGTGCCTTCCAACCTGCCGACCTTGCGCGACCCGGACAGGCTCACCTACTACAAGGAAGAAGTCGGCGGCCTTGTCATGGGCGGGTACGAGCCCAACGGAATTCCTTGGGCGCTCGACGGTGTCCCGGACCCGTTCGATTATCAGTTGCTGGACAGCAATTTCGATCATTTCGAACAACTGATGGAGTTGTCGCTGCCGCGTGTGCCAGACCTGGAGCGGGTCGGCATCAGGCAGTTACTCAACGGACCGGAGAGTTTCACTCCGGACGGCAGCTTCATTCTGGGCGAAGCCCCTGAAATGGCGAATGTCTTCGTCGGAGCTGGTTTCAACGCTTTCGGTATTGCCGCTGGTGGCGGAGCGGGAATGGCACTGGCCGAATGGGTCGCCAAGGGGGAGCCACCTTACGACCTCTGGCCAGTCGACATCCGGCGCTTCGGACGGCCGCATGCCGACACCGACTGGGTGCGAACCCGCACGCTGGAGGCCTATGGCAAGCACTACACGATCGCCTGGCCCTCGGAAGAGCACGACAGCGGTCGACCCTGCCGCCGTTCGCCGCTCTATGACCGGCTGAAATCGGCCGGCGCGGTCTTCGGCGAAAAGCTTGGCTGGGAACGGCCGAACTGGTTCGCCGAAGCTGGCGAAGAGGCGCGTGACATCTACACCTTCAAGCGGCCGAACTGGCACGGTCCGGTCGGCCGGGAACACATGGCAGCTCGCGAGACCGCAGCCCTCTTCGACCAGACGTCTTTCGCAAAGTTTATCCTGAAGGGGGGAGATGCCGAGGCTGCGCTGAGCTGGATCGCCGCCAACCGCGTCGACAAACCGGTCGGGTCCATCATTTATACGCAAATGCTGAATGAGCGTGGTGGCATCGAGTGTGACCTAACCTGCGTGCGCACGGCTCTCGACGAATATTACATTGTCACCGGAACAGGCTTTGCCACGCATGACTTCGACTGGATAAGGCGGAACATTCCCAAAGGTCTGAACGCACAGCTTGTCGATGTCACGTCATCAAATGCGGTTCTGTCGCTGTTCGGGCCGAGGGCACGCGACATTCTTTCTGCCTGTACCCGGGCAGACGTTGGCAACGAGGCATTTCCCTTCGGCCGGGCGCACAGGATCGGGATTTCCGGCTGTCCAGTTCTCGCACTTCGCATCACCTATGTCGGCGAGCTCGGCTGGGAGCTGCATCTTCCAACCGAATTTGCGCAAACGGTTTATGATGCCCTGCACGCAGCCGGGAACCATTTTAACCTGCGCAATGCCGGCTATCGGGCGATCGAAACGCTGCGTCTCGAAAAGGGGTATCGCGCCTGGGGTGCGGATATCGGGCCGGACCACACGCCGGACGAAGCCGGGCTTGGCTGGGCCGTCAAGATGAAGACTGATACCGACTTCAAGGGCCGCAGCGCTGTACAAGCACAGCGTGAGAACGGCTTGAAGAAAATGCTCGCAACCTTCACCACCGACGGCGATGTTATTCTGTCAGGCCGGGAAACGATCTACCGGAACGGAAAACGGTGCGGCTGGCTGAGTTCAGGCGGGTTTGGCCATACACTCGGCAAAAGCATCGGGATTGGTTACGTCCGGCATCCCGAGGGCGTCACGAGAGACCACGTCCTTTCCGCCGACTATGAACTTGAAGTCGGCACGGAGCGGGTACAGGCCGACGTTACGCTCGCTCCTCTCTACGATCCGAAAATGGAACGGGTCAAGACTTGAGGTTTTCAGCCAGTCGCGAAAACGCAGAAAGCAAACTTTCTACACAGGAGCCCTGAAGGATGCCGGCGGGCCGAAATCAACATCAGGTTTCAAGTCACAGGATGGTCGATGTTGCGCAACTCAGAACCAAAACCCGCCAGTCCGCTGCCGGCCCTTATCTGCCATCTTGTAAAAGAGAGTAGTTTGTAACGATGTCACTAGGGCTCACGTTCACCTCCGCTTGGTGCCGATTGGGATGATCCATCACTTCCGTCAGCAACGGGTTCATGATTTTAATTCCACCAGCGCCAATAACTGGCACCAAGCACGGAGAAGGGCTGGATAATCGTGCAGGGCGCGCTCAAATCGCGCTGAAAGGACGTGGGACGGATAATACGGCTTTGCAAGTGGCTGATTAAGAAAAACCTCTGCACTAACCGCCAACCTACTTCCGTCAGAAAAAACAAGCTAGAGGAAACGACTTGCTCTCGCAAATAAAGTCAAATGTTTGACCGAAGATGACGCAGAAATTCTTTTTTTAGTCTAATAGAAGCGTGGTCAGAAGCGAATTATCTGAAAGCTTAGACGGTCGGCGACCGATCGAATGCTGAACTTTAGCGAAGTAGGAAATCCTTCTCGCTAGATTTCAGATATCTCCTGGATGGTAATCATGTCCTCTCAAATTGAAGACAATGAGGGTGAGCAACCGGAACGGTTGATCACCTTTGGCACTATGTTTGGCTTTGTGTCAGCAGTCGTTCTGGTCGACACGCTACTCCTCACCTTCGCATTCCTAATTCTATGGGCGTTGGCTGGGTATTTCAGGCTTTCGCTGGTCCCATTTGCCATTCTAAATGCGGTGATCTTGTTGCCGACAGCCTGGGCCTGTGTACGGGTTGGTATTCTGGCGTTCGAGGCTGAAACGGATCCGGCAAACAACTGAAGCTCCACCATACGCAATCGATCTGATGTTCGGGTCTACTGGTCCTACCTGCACAAGGAGGTGCCGTGACAAATCCGTCAAAGAAACGTCGGCAATTCGTTCGTTGGCACAACTGCCTTCGGCCACGTGATTACCGGCGTTCCGGGATTGAACCTGCAAGTGTACGAACTCATTGCATTGACTGAAGCAATTTGGCTGTGGTTGGCATTCGCTGCAGACTCGCCAAGATCCTTGTTCTCCACGCTGAACCGGATTCAATCGCCAGCTGGTACGCTTCGACCAGATCGTCGGGTCTGGTTTCGCTCAAGGCTTCGATTAGAAATGCCGCCTGTGCGCGGTCCTTGTGTGCTTTGAGCGCGTCCGGTCCGCCTTGTCTTCGGTCAGCGACAATCAGCTTGTGAACTGCAAAGCGTTCCGGCTTCGGGATTTGCACCAACACTCCGGATCTATACAGAAAGGGTACTCGAATTGGGTCGGCAATCAGGTAATTGAGAAAATGCAGACTTTGAGCGTTGACCCCAAGGGCGGGAAGATCGCGGATGCCCTCGTCCTCTTCAAATGAAGGTGTCAGGAATTCTACCAACGTTTGGCGATTTGACTGCCGCCAACGCCAGGTTTTGCCGCTCTCAAGCGTTGGCAGCGGATCGAATTGAAGTTCGGAAAAGACCTCTTGCAACGGCGGTTCGGCTGTATCGGCGAGAGCCAGGGACAAGCGCTCAAGACTCGCGATGTCGATATCGTCTGTTGTTGCCGATTGATCGAAACCAATCCGGACGCCAAGCTCTCCTTCATAACAGCGAAAGGCATGCGTGCCGACGATCGTACCTCCCAGCCGAAAGACACCGGCTTTCGCCATTGCCGAGACAACCTGACCGGAGCCTACATCCGCGAAGAGATACCCTTCGGCTCGCAGCACACGCATCAACCTGGCTCGCTCGAGATTTGCCTGCTTGGCAGCATCCGCGATTTCAGTTTGCCGATTCAATCGGTTGCGCAGCTCGGGGGTGTCTTCTCCGATGTAACGATCGACAGTTTTGTTGCCGATGCGAAAGTGGTCATACCAGTAGGTTTTCTTGCCGATGATTTTCGATCGAGGCACTCCTCGGAGGTCTGAAACAGCACGGTCAATCAAAGATCGTCGCAGGTCAGTCCAAGCTGCAACGCCGATTGAGCTATGATAGCTCATGGACATATTTACCCCACATAATTTTCTCTGTGGGGTAAGCGTACCATCTTTTGTACCCCACAAACTATTTTTTGTGGGGTGTCGCTTGGAAACTGTTTCGGAATGAAAAAGCAGCGTGCTCGATTGTCAGGCGAATATCTTAAGAGCACGCTGCAGTTCTAGTACACATGATCAAAGGTGCCTAAATATATTACCGTAACTTCGTGAATGTATAAATTTGTCAAAATTACGAGTTTTTATTTCAAGGTACAATTGATGTTCGGTGTGTTTCAGTTTTTATTTATTATTAACTTTATATGTAAAACATTTTATCTAAATCATTTTTTGAAAATTAAACGCGTTGCAATACCAGGATTAAAATCTAAAAAATGAGAGAAATGTCAGATTTGTTATTTTTCAATAATGACTTATCGAGAATTCAAGGAGCGCGCGAAGACTTGGGGGTCTCAACTGTCAGTCAGTTTATTTCCGTAGGGTTAGTTGTTATTATTTACATATTGTTAAGACATTATTAGCGGTCGATGGTTCCGTGCATTCATTGCAACAAAATGGCCTGGTCGGGTGTCTTTCGATATCCGACCAGGTCGATATGAGCTAGGGCGTGCGCCCCCGCGTCGCCATCTATTGCGAGTAACTGATCAGAATACCCAGCCGGTAGTAATCCAGGTGACCTCTTGGTCACCTACATACACCCCGACCTGAGCCGCGGCATTTGGGTCGTCCGGATCGGCGTAAAGCCACAAGTGGGCGTCTTTGCCCTCCTGCGTCTTGAAGTAATAGCCGGAGCCCTCGTTTTCCGAGTTTCGGAGGTCCGCGGCAGAGAAGATCTCGTCGTAACTTCCGTGAACCAGGATTGCCCCTTCGCGAAGGCAGACTTCCAATACCGGCTTACCCGCATCATTGATGATCAGGCTTTCTGGTCCAGTGTCGAATTCCAGATAGTCATCGACACGTTCTAGAGCGATCACCTTTCCTGTTGCCGGGCACACATCCTCTTCCGAGGCCTTTTCCAGAGGCTGCTCCAGGGTAAGTTGCACGTGAACGGACAGCGTGCCTTCGGTATAGGGCAGCTGCTTGTTCGCCGTTTTGGTGCGCACAAAATTGGTAATGTCGATCAGTGCATCGCTCAACTGCACGTTTTCTTTGGCTGTCAAAACAGAAGAGAAAGCTTCCATAAACGGGCTGTTATTGCCCTCGCCGTCATATGCCCGGTGGTTCGGCTGAGCGGAGTAGATCACCATCAGATCCTGAAGCTGATGGTTGACCCGGGACAACCCCTTCGCGCTGGGATCAAAGATCTTTTCGAGCGAACGAGTGGAAGCAAACGGGTTGTCGCGACAAGCATCGACAATGAGCAGCTTGACCTTCGCGCTCTGCGCATAAGCGGCCAGAAATTCTTCCATTCGTACGGCAGTGTTCTCGAAAGTTGCCTTGTTTTCGGCGCCCGTGTCTGTTGCCAGCAGGTAGTTTACGTTGCCCGCCTGTACCCCGTGGCCCGCAAAGAAGATGGCAGCGACCTCCGCCCCTTTCGAAGCTGTTTGGAAATTTCGAAGGGCTTGCCGCAGACTCTCCGTGTTGGCATCCAGAACCACCTGACTCTCGAAACCGAGGGCTGAAAACGTTCGGCCCGCCAAATCGGCATCGCGGACCGGATTGTCGAGAGGACTAACATTTAGGTAGTGCGAGTTGCCGATGATCAGTGCCACCTTCTGTGCAGCCTCGGCAGACGATGACGCCATGAAGGACAGAAGAAGACTTGTCAGAACGGCGAGAAGACACTTCATAGTCACCAGGCTCCCGTTGCGCCAAATGAGTATCCGCAGATCTGCGCGGATGCAGGCAAGCTTAACCGGCAGATTGGTTGAGAACCACACACAACGTGGAGTGAACCGCTACTTTTGTTTCAGACTTTGAACAGCGAAATCAAGGCGCGTAACTGCTGCAGCTCCGGTGAAGCTCAACGCCGTAGAGTGCAAAGCAGCCTCAGTCCCCGCCGCCTGTGCCGCGTATAATGTAGGCGTTGCCACAAACTACTGTAGAGCCTCAGACAAACCAGGGTCAGGACGAAATCGATCGCACGGCTGCGGGTTGCGCCTCTTCGTTTGAAGGTTCTGACGACGAGAAACAAAAATGGCAGCCAGACAGCGTCACGTCCCAAGCGACACCCCCCGATGTACTGGCTGAGCTGGTGGCGTAAAATCATCCACTGACAGCGATGTTGAAGTCGCTGCTTCGGGCAGAAAACCATGAGCTAAGAAAGTTGTTTGCACGTCTTCTGTGAGGTGGCATCAGAGCATTGAGCGGAAACGCGGATCCGAGTTCATTCAGCGAAGTGTCATGCGCTGCTTCCTCGAATTTCCTCGCTTACAAGCTTGCTCCGTTCAGGGTGTTGCAGTGCGACCCAACGTGCCCCTGGGCGGGCTTGAGTCTTCCGGACGAAATCAGGATCACAGGCCTTTTGCAAACATGAAGTGATATTGAACTTCAATTCTGGAACTCTACATTTCGTTTAATGGAAACGACGCTCTCGATTCAACAGATAGCTCGTCGAAGCGGGTTGGCCGCTTCTGCACTGCGCTATTATGAGCAGAAGGGCCTCATAAGTTCCGAACGACGAAATTCTGGACACAGGCGTTTCCCACGGTACGTTCTCCGCCGTTTAGCCTTCATTGTTTTTGCGCAACGACTTGGAATGCGGCTCGAGGAGATCAAGGCAGAACTCGACAAACTGCCCACAGATCATGTTCCAACGGGCAAGGACTGGGAAAAGCTGACGGGAAAGTGGACCGAACGCGTCGAGGCACAGATTGCACAGTTGGAGCAATTGAAATCTGGCTTGGCCGGTTGCATTGGATGCGGTTGTCTTTCCTTGAAAGATTGCAAGATCATAAATCCTGGAGATCGGTTTGCGGAGAAAGGTGCCGGACCGCGCGCCTGGATCTCCGACGACGCGTCCGGCGGCTAGAAATTGCGTGTGAGGGTTGATAATCTTCAAGTGTCAGGATTTGATCCGCTCGCGTCGACCTGTTCGGTTT
The DNA here is from genome assembly GCF_009363335.1 of Labrenzia sp. THAF191a. Taxonomy (GTDB): domain Bacteria; phylum Pseudomonadota; class Alphaproteobacteria; order Rhizobiales; family Stappiaceae; genus Roseibium; species Roseibium algicola. The sequence continues at coordinate 488,934 of NZ_CP045335.1, read as the reverse complement.
CTGCTCTACACTCGCTAGGTAGAAATCGTAGTGCCACAACACAGGTTACACCCAGGATCGCAGCGGCGATAACCGCAGATACCTGAAATGCATACGCAAATGACTGCCGTGCCACTTCGACTAACTCCGACGCCAAATTTGTTTCGACCGACTGCGCAATGGCAATCGCCGCCCCAAGGGTTTCCGACGCACGTGTGCTGAGTTCAATGGGAACCTCCTCACTGACTGCCTTTTCCAAGCCCGAACTGTAGATCATTGCTGCCAGACTTCCGAACACGGCAACTCCTAGAGCCATGCCGAGTTCGGTACCGGTTTCCGAGGTGGCCGACGCAACCCCGGCTTGTTCGGCAGGTGCAGCGCTGATGATCAGGTCTGTTCCCAATATGGTTACGGGAGCAAGTCCGGCACTTAGAAGCGTCATTCCGACGACGATGACGGCAAGCTCGTGCAGCGATCCGATCAACACAAGTGTGGCAAGACTGGCCGCCCCGAGGGCGAGACACAAACTGATGAGACGATTGGGAGCCACGCGCTGTGCGAACGTGGGAACCGCAAATGAAACGAACGGGCCGGCTAGGGTTGAGGGCAACAGCCAGAGCCCGGCCTCTAGCGGTGACAGCCCTATAACCCATTGCAAATACTGATATACTAGGAACATTAACCCTCCGATCGAGAAAATCGCAAGGGTCAGCGAAACAAGCGCTGCCGAGAAACCTTGATATCGGAAAAGGTCTAGATCGAGCAACGGCTCTTCAAGATGCTTCTGGCGAAACATAAAGACCGTTCCGATGCCAAACCCGACAGCACCTGCAATGACCACGGGCCACGCCAACCCTTCCCTGGTGGCTTCTTTGAGTGCGAAGACGATCAAGAGGATGGCGGAAATGGCCAGAGCCGAAGAAAGCAGATCCAGGCCACCCTTCCGTTCGTTCCGATACTCCGGTAACAGCTTCGGCCCAAGAACCAGGATGACCACCATAAATGGCACGGCCAGCAGAAACACCGCCCCCCACCAGAACCATTCAAGCATCAGACCGCCGACCAGGGGACCAATCACGGTCCCTACCATGAAACTCATCATCCAGATCGAGACGGCTTTTGTCCGTTCTGTGGAATTCTTGAACATGTTGCGGACCAGGGAAAGGGTCGACGGCATCAGGCAAGCCCCGGCGACGCCAAGAACGGCCCTTGCAGCGATCAGTAACTCGGCATTGGGTGCATAGGCTGCAATTATCGAGGTTACGGCAAAAGCCATTGTACCTAGGAGAAGCAACTGCCGTCGACCAATCCAATCTCCGATATTGCCCATGATGATCAGGAAGCCCGCGATCATGAACCCGTATATATCTACAATCCAGAGCAACTGAGTACCGGAAGGTTCAAGCGACGCACTAATCGTAGGCACTGCAAGATGCAATACCGTCATGTCCATGGCCAGTATCAGTGTCGGTAGAGTGAGAACGGCCAAACCGGCCCACTCGCGCCAGCTTGCATTGTCAACGGTAGATTTTTTGTATGACGTCGAAGTTTGTGTATGGGTCATCTAAGCGTCCCTTCGCTGAATTCACGACTCCTTTCTACAAGTTGAAGTTAGCTTTAATTCAAGGGGGTAATTGCGTTGATAACCGCGATACGACAGGGTATTTGGCGCAAGAGAAGTGCAATCACTTCAATATGGGTGGGAAAGGCAACCAGCATCGCGATCCGTTCGAACAAGAACTTGCACCACCTTTCGCGCATCGGAAACTCGTGGTTCTGATGCCATCAAGCGTCGAAAGACGCACGCGAAAAATGCCAACAACAAGTCTTGCCCAACTTTGCGAGTTGCCACGAAACTTGTGCCGAGCTTAGATCGACCATCATAATGTTCTGGCGCGATGGGAGTTCTGCGGCTGTGGTTTAGCGATCCCAACGAACCTTATCCGTCGCTGATGCCGATCCAGGTCATGGACGAAATTCGCTGGGACGTATCGAGTAGACAACAGAGAAAATGTTTTGCGCTAGCGCTCACTTTGCCTTGTTCGCACGCTAGTCTAGCGTGGGGTATCTTCCGATTGGTACATGGAAATGACATGTCCATCTGGATCTTCAAATTCTGCTGACCAGCCGCCAGGCGCATGGCTCACGGGTGTGACAATGGTTGTGCCGTTCTCGATGAGCGAGTTGATTGCCGCGTCAATGCCGCCTTCGGCGAGATCAAAAACTATGATCGGTGAATTTCCAGGTCTGCTTTCGTTCTTGAAGAAAATGAGATCAGGACCATTTGACGTGGTTGCAAGTAGCCAGTCGTTTCCAGAGCCATCGTCTCCCATATTGGTCACTTCCAGTCCCAGGGTGTCACGATAGAATGCCTCGGTTCTTGTGATGTCTTTGACGTAGTAGCAAATGTTGCCGATGCGGACGTTTGCGAACATTGAAGTTTCCCTTGTTTCAAGTTTACGACTTTATTGGTTGCCGCATGAGTTTGATTTGTGAGGAAATTTGAATCAGATGCCCATCTGGATCGTGTGTGCCCAGGGTCCTTTGCGTATTGCCAGGTTGCCTCATGCGAGCAAGTAATGACTGTCGAATAATGCCATAGGCAAGGTCACCCGTAAGGCCGACGGCGGGTTGTAACTTATCAGCTGAGTTCAATCGCCATAGTCGTCGGATATCGCTAATCCGCTTGCGGAAAGCCGTGTCACTTAGCCCAAGCAACCAAGAGATTTCGTCCTTCGAGTGTAGCGATACCAGCAGGAGGACGGTCTGCCTCAGTGATCGCGGCAAACCTGTGACAAACTCGTGGAGAGTTGAATGCTGGATTTGGCAATCCGGCGTCGCCAGGATTTGCGCGAAATAGTCTTCACGCCTGCGACGACGAATGGCGGAGCGAACCTTCATTGCACCCTGCTTGCGTATAACGCCACGCAACCACGATTGGTTCGACGGCTGGGTCAGGTCGAATCGATCATGCTCGACCGCTATTAGCAGGGCATCCTGAACCAGATCCTCTGCCTCTGCTGTGGAAGAAGTAAAGCGCAAAGCGCTCCGCAGCAGTTTTTTATAGTGTTTTCGTTGCATTTTCCTCGAAACCTATCAGCCCGCAACCCGACCGTTCTCTTCAGAGATTGCAATCGTACAGCCGCTTCAAAATAAGTCCCGGAATACCGGATGATCTGCCTCACCAGAGTGGTCCAGTCTGGTGGGGCGGACCATGGCATCAATCCGGCTAAAGTCCAAGTGCTTCGGCAGGCCATGCAAATACCAAATTGCCCCCAACCTTGCCTGAGGCAGTTTGGTTTACGTTATTCGGCTGCAGCCGTTTGATCCAGCATGGCGTAATATTGTTCCTTCACTCAGCCAGGATGTGTTTCCTATAGGCTTCAGCGAGCGCCGTTGTTTGAATTAGTCAACCCATTCGAGTGTTGCAAACTCGACGACTTCGAAGCTTCGCAACAGCCCTCGCCAATGAAGGACCTTGGCCTTGTTGAAAGAGTTCTCGCAAGAGGCACTGGCGCTCCCAACAGACGGTTTGATGGCTGCTTTTTGCAGCCGCTACGAATAGCGAAAGGTAGCGCAGCTAGCCGATATGGCTGGCTGGACAGGGTGGGCGCCCACATGGCATGTGAGCAACAGGACTGCACACTGAAATGTTCCGGAAGGTCGCCCGGCGATACAATTGCAAGTCGGCTTTCATGCTGGATGCCAGGCCTGCTTATCAAAGCACTTACCGCAAGAGTTGGCTGGACCAGGATTGCGAACACATGCGACAAGATCCGGAGGCGGGCAAGCCGAGACCGCGCGGCTGGGGTTGAAACTTTCTAGCTTGAAAACCTGAACTTAAGCTTTGGGGGCCTTACTGGGACTTGCCTGATCACCTCGGTATGTTGAGCCAACAGGATTGCCAACTGTTCCATGTGACCGAGCAATCGGCTCGCGTCGGCTCCCTCGCACAGGATAAGCGCGTGCGTCTGGCGGGAAAGCCCGTTGCCAGTTCGCTGGGCCGTCAGCAGCCGCATGAAGGCGAGCTCGTGATCGGACAGTTTCTCCCGACAGCAGGGGCAGGCCAGATTGGTGAAGTTGAAGCCACTGGTCCGGGTCATGCGCAGGGCGCGCATGCATTTCATCACTACCATTCCGATCTGTGGACCGCGTTCGGCTCCGAAATCTCGTTCGCAGGTTTCCAGGGCGCTTTCCCATGTGAAACATGCAGGGTTGGAATAATTCATGCAGATCAGTCTGACGGCGCAGAGTACGCTCTGCTCGTCTCTGGAGAGTCCTTCCTCCCTGATGGTGACACGCGTGCGTTTGTCATTGTTCGGTTGATTTTGGTTCGTCAAGTCGTTCCCCAATACCTGTCGAGCTGTATGCGCAAGCTGCCGGATTTTTTACTCCGCGAACGCTTGGCACGTCATGTCACCTGTTTTGGCGAAAGGCCGAATTCCCGCTTGAACGCGGTTGAAAAATTGGCCGGTGACGAATAGCCGGCAAGATGGGACGCCTCCGCAATTGAGACCGCGTCCCGTTCAAGTGCTTCGCGTGCTTTTTCCAGCATGAACCGGCGGATGAAACGGGAAGTCGACAAGCCATAGCTACGCGACAGCAGTCGCTGTAGGGAGTTCTGGCTCATCCCGATTTGGTGGGCGAGTTCTTCGGCTGTTACCCAATGGCCTTTCTGGCCGCTGAGAAAATGTTCCACGGCTTGCAGGCGCTGCCGGTCCTGGCCACCGCCCTGGACCGTAGCTTCCTGATCCGGCCGGTGTTCCGAAAACTGTCGGAAGGCTTCTTCCAGAAGGCCGTAGACACGTCCAGCAATATAAAGCCGGTGCTGGAACGGCGATCGGCTCGGCGCGGCGATGATCTGTTCGGCGAGACTGATCGCGTGACTGCTCGGGTGCCAGCTCAAACTTGCCATGTGTTCTGCGGTAAAATTCCGGAAACTGACATAGTCGCTGTCGGACGGTTCGAGATACGACTGCAGCCATGCGTGAGAGACCGAAATGATAACCTTCTTAAGCCGAACGCCGCGGCGCGCCTGCCGGACAAACTTTTCCGGCCGGATCTGAGAGTAGAGTGTCGCCACAGGTTGCCAGTGCCTTGACTGAGCATTGTAAGTTGCCGTCGGCACACGGAACGGTCCGACATAAGCCTCAATCGCGCCTTCCAGAAACAGCGAGACGCTGAGGCGCGGTTCGGTATCGGACTCAATCTTCAAGTCATGCAGATCTTCCGCGTTGGAAAAATGCACGGACAGGCCGTGTTCGATCTTCACGAAATCAATGGCACCGCGCAATACCTGGTCGTTTGTCTCCAGCCGCGGCCCGAGCCACCTTACAGGCCGGGCTTCCGGCTGACGGATCAGGTCGTCCTTGGTGACATAGTGCCGGTGGTGATCGGTTGGAACAAACATACCTGTGACGTTTCTCGCAAAGAATTGAGCCGGAGACTGCCCGGATAGGCTGGTCTGTCTGGCTGTCAAAGACCTGGATTGCGGGCAGGCAGCAATCGCAAAGGCCTTTGGGTGACTGGCAAACGCATTCGGAATTGTCTGAGCCCGGCAAGACACTTATCAAATACCTGACTTTTCAAGTCAAGTTTAATGCCGGGTGGCGGACGATTAGTGGTGCCGTGAAACGGCTGTGGTTGGGGTGTAATATGAAGTGTCGAGTATCAACGCGGGCTATCGTTGCGGCGTCTGTCAGCAGTCTTGCCTTGATGGCGGAACAGGCCGTGGCCGAGGATTTGCAGCAGCTCGAGACCGTCGTCGTCAAGGACACGGATAAATTCGAAACGCTGGAGCAGAGCGTCAACATCAGCCGCGAGCAAATCGAAGTGCAAGCGCCAGTCGATCTGAAACAGCTGTTTCAGGAAACGCCGTCCGTCACTACTGCCGGCGGCAGCCCTGCCTCGCAGAAAATCTACGTGCACGGTATCGATCAGTCCAAACTCAACGTGACGGTCGATGGCGCAAGGCAGAAGAACAATGTCTGGCACCACAATGGTGATCTCGGCATCGACCCGCGCTTTTTGAAGGCAGTTGAGGTCAACGAGGGCGTCGCGCCGTCAGACGGTGGACCCGGTGCGCTTGGCGGTACCGTTGCATTCGAGACCGTCGATGCTATCGACATGCTTAAGGAAGGCCAGAAGCTCGGTGCGCTTGTCTCTTTCGGCTACGACACCAATTCCATGACGCTGACCGGAACCGCAGCCGCCTACGGTATGGCGCAAGGGTTTGAATATCTTGGAACCCTGACCCGCGCAGAAGGCCAGGATTACGACGACGGCGAGGGGTTCACAGAACTTGGTACCGCAACGGATCTGTGGACCGGTCTCGGCAAGGTGGCCTATCAGAGCCAGGAGGGACACCGGTTCGAACTCTCGGGCGAATATTATCGCGATGACGGATATCGGCGCCTGCGCACGAACATGGGCGCTGTCGGAACTGCCTTCAACGACAATCTCTACGAACGCATCACGACAACTTTCCGGTACTCGCTGGAAGGTGCCGAAGGCCAGTTCGATCCGGATGTCCTGCTTTATTACAACCGCAACAAATTGAACCGGCCGAACAAGTCCGGTTACACAAGGGCCAGCGGCGATTTCAACTCCGACCTGCAATCCATCGGCGGCCACATCGAGAATCGCTTCCACTTTGCCATGGGCACACTGACGGCCGGCGTCGATTTTTACCATGACCAAGTCGACATCGAGCGGTTCCACTTTACGACTGATGCTTCGGAAGACATCACCAATGTCGGCGCCTATCTGCAGGCACGTGTCACGCCGGTCGAGCGTTTTGATGTGTCCGCAGGTCTGCGGGCCGATTTCCAGAGTTACCATGCGGTGGACGACCAGACCTTCGACAATTTCGGCCTGTCGCCGAACATCAACCTCAGCTACGAGATCCTCACCGGTCTGACGGTCAATGGCGGCTATTCCTATGTGTTCGGCGGCCTGGAGCAGGCCGAGGCAGCGCTCTATCACGCCCAGGACTACACCTATTCCGCCGACCTCGATCCGACGACGGCGCACAATGCCAAGCTCGGCCTGACCTACCGGTGGAACGGGCTAACTCTCGGCGCGGATCTGTTCTATGTCCAGATGTTGAATCCGATCGCCTATGACTACGCGACCCTCTCGCGGATCAACGGGGACGAACTGACCTCCAGGGGCTTCGATCTGAGCGCCCGCTTCGACTGGGCCAAGGCCTATGTTTCCGCCGCCTATACCCACACGGATGTCGAATATGGCGACCGAATTGCCCTCTTCGGCGACGTGAATGCCGCCGTTCCGGTTGGCGACATCATGACGCTGGGTGCCGGCTACACATTTGCCCAGTGGGATCTCACCCTCGGTGCAAATGCGGAAATCGCGTTCGAATATTCGAACGAAGACCTTGCTGACAACGGCTTCGAAAACCCTATCCCTGCCTATGAGGTCGTCAACGTCTTTGCCGAGTGGGCGCCCAAGCTTGGTGAAACCGATTTTTCCTTGAGAGCCGAGGTCAACAACGTCTTCGACGAGACCTATTACAGCCGGGGTAGCTACATCGCGACAAGCCGGGTGACCCCGGTCAACTCGCCAGGCCGGAGCTTCTTCCTGACGGCGACGGCTAAATTCTGAATATAAAATTCAACTTTTTTCGTGCGAGCCGGTTCCCCCGGCTCGCCATTTCGGTGTAAAGAACGGATAGCCAGGGCAATGTTTATCGTCACGTCGACGGCCAGGACCGCCTCAGCCGCGAAATATCTCCAGCAACTCTGCAAACACTTCGCACACAAGGTTCCCGCCGAGTGGGACACCGAGACCGGTGAGGTGTCCTTTCCATTCGGCCATTGCCGGATGGAGGCTTCCCCGGTGCACCTGAGCATCCGGTGCGAAGCCGATGAAGAGCAGAAGATCGCTCGCATGAAACTCGTGATCGACGATCACCTCGAGCGGTTCGCCTGGAAAGAAAAACTGAAACTCACATGGTGCGAGGCAGAAGCTCCCGGCCAGGACTGACGCCCGCGAGAATGCTCCAACAGGAGAGCGGCAGGATGAAAAAATCTTTGGTTCCGGTTCTGGCTCTTGTTTCGGCCTGCCTGGGTGCGGCTGCCGTTGGCGCGCAGCCAGCCGGTACGATTTCGATCCAGTTGAACGGCGCCGAGACGGTCGGCGATGCCTGCAGGCTGACATTCGTCATCCGCAACGAACTTGCCGGCCCTGTCAACGCGCTAGGGCTGGATCTGGTGATGTTCGACAAGTCCGACGGCGTGTCCGGCTACGCGGCGATCGACTTCGGCGATCTGCCGGCCAGCAAGACGCGGGTGCGCCAGTATGACGTTGCCAAGGGCGACTGCAGCGGCATCTCGCGCGTTTTGCTCAACGAAGTCCGGGCCTGCGAAATCGAGGGCAGCCCATCCGAAGATTGTCTGCCCAAGCTGCAGATCAGCGCCCGGTCCGAGATCGACTTCATCCTTTGACTTGTTTCGAGTTGGCTTGAGCTATGCCCGAAGACATTCACGCGGCCTTGCCGCACTTCCTTTCGCCGCTGACAGGACTGGTCGATCAGGGAGGTCCTGTCGCTTGTCGATGTTTCCTTGATCGCCGCCAAGGTCCTGCAGTTCACATTTCTCGGTGTTGGCCGGTTAAACAACGCCCGCAAGGCGCTTGCCGTTTGGCTGGACGGGCATCCGCACGATGCCAAGGCAATCTCCGCGCGCGGCAAATCGATTGCTGCGGACATCATGCTGAAGCCGATCCAGGGCAGCAGCCGCGGAAAAGCCCAGGCAGACGTTTTGAAGGAGGATGTGGAGCGTATCTGCATCCAGCGGATCAATACGCTCCGGGCGTATCTTTGCCCGCTTGATATGATCGCCCAGACCGCGCCGCTGATCGACATGATCGAAGCTTTCCAGGCGATACAGGGCGCGGGAGCGGCGGTCGATCCCTCCGTGCTGGCCGGCGGTATCTGGGTCACACCGCTGACGACGGCGGTCGGTCTTGCGGTCACCATCCCGGTCTCGGCGATTGTTGGCTGGTTCGACAGCCGCATTGAAGCCGAACAGCCCGAGATGGAAGCACTCGCAGCGGCCTTCTTTACCGGCGCCATTGCCGATCCACCGGTGCGCTGATCGTCGATCCCGAGGGCTGGAGCTTTGCGGGGGAGACCGAAATCTCGGTTGCAGACTGGCTGGTGCAGCGGGACGAGACGGCCGAGGAAAGCGGCCCATCATGGTCGCTGCCGACGGAGCGCTGAAGGCCGATGCGCTGGAAAAGGTTCTGAAGGACCTCAAGGGTGCCAGGCGCAGCGATATCGTTCTGATTACCAGACGAGGCTCGAAGTGAGGTTCCCCCGTTTCCTTGCGGCAGGCGTTGTCGTTTCGCTGGCGCTGCACGGCAACGGCTCGGCGTTTTTCGCGAAGGATCCAGATGAAGTGTCGATCGCGGCATCTGCGGGCGGCGGCGTCTCCGTGATCGGGCCTTCCGAAGACCTGGTCGCGGGCCTGAAAGTGAACAATGCAGCACTGGACATGGTGCGCCGGGCTTCTCCCATGCCCAATTTCCCGAGTGACATGCGTCTTGCGTGGTTGAACATCGAAGTGCCCATGCGGTTCACGCCGAACTGACCGACCGGGATAGAATGGGGTCAAATGCACCAAGGCTCGTCTACCAGGCGGGCCTTGGTGCATTGAAAAGTGCGTCGCGATTTCATGCACACGCGCGCGACCCGTTCGCCTGATCCGCAGAAGAGCGCCATTTCTACACAGCCTGGCTCTGGAGAAAGCCTCTGGCTGCACGTGCAAAACATTATTTCAAACACTGTTTTACATGAGTATTATTCTCATGTATATGTTGCGGCGTGCCGTGCCACTGGAACGGCCGAGCCACAGTCGGCTGTTCAGCCGGTACCAGCTGCTTAAAAATCTGAAAAAGGGAATTCGGCCATGCTTGATCGCGTGCGTCTATCGCTGCTCTTTACCGGCACAGTTTTACAATCGACGCTCTTGGCTGGGGGCGCAAGCGCACAAGATCCTGCGTCTTCTCCGGAAACTGCGCAGGCGACCACGCTTCAGACGATTCTGGTGACGCCAGGTGTTTCGGAAGAAAATGACGAACATCTGGGCGCGGCAGACAGAGCAAATTCGATCTACATCTCCGCGGAAGATCTTCAGCTTACCAACCCGCAGAACCTGAAGGATGTTTTTGCAGGGGACGCTTCGATTTCGGTCGGTGGCGCCATGGGTCCCACCCAGAAGGTCTATGTGAACAGCATAGATGAACTCAATCTAGCGGTAACCGTCGATGGTGTCCTTCAGAACAATCGAGTGTTCCATCACAATTCGACCAACTACATAGATCCGACATTGCTCAAGTCTGTTCGAGTGGACCCGGGCGTGGCACCGGCAGATGCCGGGCCGGGTGCTCTTGGCGGCTCCATCGTCTACGAAACGGTTGATGTCGGCGATCTTCTGGAGGAGGGGCGGTTCTACGGCGGCTATGCTTCGCTCTCCTATGATACCAACAGCAATGCTTTCACCGAAGCCGGCGCAGGCTATGTCCGCTATGAGGGGTTGGAACTACTCGGCTATATCAAAAATGCGAATGGTGACAATTACACGGCCGGCAATGGCGAGGAAATGGAAGGGACAGCACCGGATTTCCTGAGCTATCTCGCCAAGGGAGCGTTTGAGTCCAGCGAAGGCCACCGGTTCGAATTCAGTGCGCAGCAAGTCCAGGACGACGCTCAGCGGCCGTATCGGGCAAACTTTGGCGGATTGCCGTCAGCAGAACCGGCGACACGCCTCTATGATATCACTCAACAGACCTACTCAGGACGATATGAATATGTGAATGGGACGGGACTGTTCGATCCGGCAGTGGTGATCGGCTACAGCGAGTCCTCGACCGACATCCCCTACTTCTATCACAGGAGGTCCGGCAGTCTTCTCAACATCGAGAGCGACGGAAATGCCTGGACGTGGTCGGGCAAGGTGGAAAACACCTTCCATCTTTCCGAAGACCACAAGATCACGGCCGGGGTGGACTTCTATAATTCGGAAAGTGAATACTCCGATGCCCTGTACAGCCCGGATGGGTACAAGGAAAAGGCACGTGATGTTGGTTTCTATGCGCAGGCGCGCCTGTCGCCGACAGACAGGATAAGACTTTCCTTCGGCGGCCGCGGCGACCAGCAATGGTTCACAGGTGTCGATGGCACCGAGCTGGAAAACTTCGGCCTCAGCGGTAATGCATTCGCTGCCTTCGATTTGACCGAGCAGATCACGTTCAGCGCCGGATACTCGAATGTGTTCGGCGGTATTGATCTGGAAGAAAACTACATCTTCGACAGCATCTCCAGCTATGACGGCCTGAAGCCTGTCCGTTCCCAGAACCTGATCGCGGGCGTGAAGTTCGCGCATAACGGCTTTACCCTGTCCGGAGACATTTACCAGACCGACTTCGAGAACTACCGGGAATTCGCAAGCTCTACCGTCTACAATACTGATTTCAGGGTTCAGGGCTTCAAGCTGGGAGCCGGTTACGCCTGGGACGACGGGTTCGTAAAGGTTTCCTACTCAAATAGCGATCTGAAGGTCGACGGCGACTATGTAGATTCCTACAGCGCCAGCGATGTTGGCGCCCCCATCGGTCAGGTTATCTCGGCGGAAGTCGTTCACACCTTCACCGATTTCGGTGTCACAGTTGGCTCCAGCATCGATGCCGCTCTTGATTACGATGGAACGGAAGATGCAGGTGAGAACTCTTTGCCTGGCTATTTTGTCGCCAATGCCTTTGCTGAGTACAAGCCACAGCAGGTAGCGCACCTGACCTTGCGGCTGGAGGCAAACAACATCTTCGATGAAGCTTATGCGTCCCGTTCGACCTATGGAGTTGAATACGGCACCGATGTGCTGACGCCGCTCTATGAACCTGGGCGCTCCTTCCTGCTGAAGGCGCAAGTCAAGTTCTGATTTCGGGCCCCCAAGGCACCTTGAACATCGTGCTGGCGGCCGGATTTCTACCGATCCTGCCGCCAGTTTTTTTGAAATCGCCGTCTGTGGGGCAGAGCCAGGAGATAGCGCTTTCAAGCATGGTGAAGCGCCACCAGCTTGCCGTCCAGTTCCCGGATCGGAACATCCATGTCGTAGATAGCGGCGAGGGTGTCTTCCCGCATGAAGTCGGCAGTGGGGGCCATTGCGGCCACTTCGCCGTTCTTCAGGGCGATGATCCTGTCCGCGTAAGCCGACGCATAGTTGATTTCATGCAGGACCACGACGATGGTCTTGCCGTGTGTATCGGCAAGGCTTCTAAGCTGCCGCATCAGGTTCCTGGCGTAATGCATGTCCAGATTGTTGAGCGGCTCGTCGAGCAGCAGATAATCGGTATCCTGGGCATAGGCCATCGCCACCAGGACCCGCTGGCGCTGGCCACCGGATAGTTCATCGATGAAGCGTTTGGAAAGATCCGTCAGATCGAACATTTCAAGAGCCGCATCGACCTTTTCGCGGTCGATCTCCGCCGGCCGTCCGAGGTGATGCGGAAAGCGGCCGAAGCCGACCATCTCCTTGACGGAAATTCTGGAGGCGACGCTGGTATCCTGGCGCAGGATTGCCAGTTTTCGGGCGAGCTTCATCGCCGGGCTTTGGACGACATCCAAGTCGTCGAAGCTGATGCGTCCGGTTTGCAGCGGCAGCAGGCGTGCCATCAGCGCAAAGAGTGTGGATTTGCCGGCACCATTGGGCCCGATCAGAGCCGTGATACCGCCTTTTGCGATTTTCAAGGACACATTTTTCAGGATCGGCGCGCGGCCATGGTGGAAGCTGACATTGTCGATCTCGATCATGCCCGCACCTTTCTCAGGATCAGGAAGAGGAACACGAGGCCCCCCAGAAACTCGATCACGATGCTGAGGCTGCCGCCCATGCCGAGCACGCGTTCGAACAGGGTCTGACCGCCGACCAGCACGATGACCGCAATCAGCACCGACGCGATCAGCAGGCTGTCATGATGATGGGTCTTCAGAAGTTCATAGGTCAGAGCGCTCACCAGCAGGCCGAAAAATGCCACGGGTCCGACAAGGGCGGTCGAGGTCGCGACCAGCACGGTGACGAGCGCCAGGCCGATGAACAGTTCACGCCGGTGGTTGAGCCCCAGGCTGATCGCCTGCTCCCGGCCGAGTGCCATGACATCCAGGACATGACGCTTGCGCCAGGCCAGAACGCAACACAACAGGATGAGACCGGCCGAGATCACAAGCAGTTCGGTATCGACACGGTTGAAGCTCGCGAACATGGCACCCTGCACCACGGCAAAGGCATTCGGGTCGATCATGCGCTGCAGCAGGCTCGTCAGGCTGCGGAACAGCACGCCGAAGATTACCCCGACAAGAAGCACGCGGAAGAGATCCTGGAGACCGTTGCCGAGTAGCGTGCCGAAAAGGGCGAGCGCAGCGGCCGTGAGCAGGATGACTTCGAAAGCGAACTTCGTCTCCGGCGCCAGGGCGGCATACCCGAAACTGCCAAGCGCAAAAACCAGGCCCGTCTGGACGAGGAGATAGAGCGCGTCGAACCCCATGATGGAGGGCGTCAGGATACGGTTGCTGGTGAGCGTCTGAAACAGAACCGTCGACAGGGCGACGGCAGCTGCCACCAGCACAAGCGCGGCCAGTTTGGTGCCCCGGAACGACAGGACAAAGCCCCAGTTGCCCCGCGCGCCCAAAGTCAGATAGGCCAGGATCGCAAGCACTGCACAAGCGCCCAGGAGGAGGAGTTTCCTATCGGGCATGCGCCGGCCTTGCAAACAGCAGCCAGAGAAAGACACCGGTGCCGATGGCGCCGAAGACTGTTGCGGTCGGAATCTCGTATGGATAGCGCAGCAGCCTGCCTGCCACATCGCTGGCCAGCACCAGTGTCCCGCCGGTCAGTGCGACGAGCGGCAGGGTTCTGCGGGCATTGTCGCCATGAAAGCGGCTGACGATGTTGGGAACGACCAGGCCGACAAAGGGTAGCATGCCGACCGTAGTCACGGTGAAGGACGTGATCAGGGCAACGATGCCCAGGCCGACAATCAGCACATGGCGGTAGTTGAGCCCAAGGCCGATTGCTGCGTCCCGGCCAAGGCCTGCGATGGTGAACCTGTCGGCGTAGAGATAGGCTGCGAGCGCGACCAGGCCGGAGGCCCAGAGCAGCTCGTAGCGGCCCTGAAGAACGCCGGAAAATTCGCCGTGCATCCAGATGCCGAGATACTGGATCAGGTCGTTCTCGTAGGCGATGAACGTGGTGATGGCGGCAATGACGCCGCCATAGATGATCCCGGTCAAGGGCATCAGCAAGGGCTGGGCTGGCGGCAGTTTCTGCACAAGAGCCAAGAATATGGCCGTGCCGCCGAACGCAGCACAGCATGAGATGGCCATCTTCAGGAAGACCGACCCTGACGGCATCAGAAGCGTCACGATCAGAAGTCCGAGGGCCGCGCACTCACCTGTGCCCGCGGTTGCCGGTTCGACAAACCGGTTCCGTGCCAGCATTTGCATGATGACACCCGCCACGGCCAGAGATGCGCCGGACAGAATCGCCGCGCAAGTTCGTGGCACACGACTGATCAGAAAGAGTTCAAGACCTTCCTTGCTCTGAAGCAGCTCCACAATCCCGAGATCAGCAGCCCCGATGGCAAGACTTGCCAGGCTGAGAGCTGTCAGCAGGCCGACCACCGCGCAGAACCAGATCTGCGCGGAGGAGGGGAAACGTCGGACGTTTAGGCGCAAGGAACCTTCTACCGATCAATTGGCCTTGGAAAACGCTGCCGACAGATCGGACAGGGTTCCAAGCACGGACTGATAACCACCGGCGGAAATGTAGATCCTGGCGGCGTCCAGATAGACGACCTGACCATTTTTCCAGGCCGTCGTCTCCGCGACCAGCTTGTTGTTCAGGGTTTCCCGGGCAGAAGCACCGTCTGCGCCAACGGCTGCCGCCCGGTCGATGACCAGCAGCCAGTCAGGATTGACGTCACGGATAAACTCGAAGGAGACCCCCTCGCCGTGGGTAGAGTCCTCGATCTCAACCACAGCCGGGGCGATCCCGAGTTCCGTGTGTAACCAGCCGAAGCGCGAACCCGGCCCGTAGACACTGATCTTGGGGCCGTTGGTCAAAACGATCAGGGCCTTGCCCGCTGCTGCCCCTTGCTGCTTGAAGGCGTCAATCGCGTTCGCCAGATCCTGGTCCAGCTTGCCGGCTTCTTCAGACTTGCCGAAAAGTGTGCCGTAGGCGAACAGTCGCGCACGTGCCTGGTCCAGGAGGCCGTCGCCCCAGATGGTCATGTCGATTGTTGGGGCAAGGGTGGAGAGGGCTTCAACCTGGGACGAAGACCGTCCGCCTGCAATGATCAGGTCCGGCTGCAGCGCATTGATCGCCTCGAAATCCGGTTCGAACAGGGTCCCGACCGGCTCGGCCGCTTCGGCAACACCTTCAAGATAGTCGACGTAGAGATTTGCCGGAGCACCGGCGATCTCGACACCCAGGGCAGAGAGCGTGTCGATCGCCGCGATGTCGAAAACGGCGATCTTGGCCGGTTGCGACGGGACCTCGGCCGGACCGCTCGCCGTTTCGATGGAAATCGTGTCGGCCAGGCTTGCCTGCGTACCGAGCGCAGCCGCAAAGGCGAGCGCCACCCAGTGGAAATTGCGCATGATGCGTCTCCAGATGTGGACGCCTGGCTATTCCCCTGAAATGGCTGAGCGTAT
Organism: Labrenzia sp. THAF191a; assembly: GCF_009363335.1. Lineage (GTDB taxonomy): Bacteria > Pseudomonadota > Alphaproteobacteria > Rhizobiales > Stappiaceae > Roseibium > Roseibium algicola. Next base: position 473,228 of record NZ_CP045335.1, on the reverse strand, counting down.
TGAAATTGAATGTGCGGCAGGACCAATCGATCCAAGCGCCTTCGGCTGGTTCGTCATGCCAAATGCCGACATGGAATTCAACTGTTCTCAGGTGTCAATTGATCTTTTAAGGCTCGACAGGTAGGCCTTGACCCCGGCAACGAGGAACGCACGGACGGCATTTACCATTGCGCCATTGTCTTCGCCCGCAGCCATTGCTTCCATGGCGTCGACAGATGTCGTGAACATCAGGCCGATCAGCATCTTCGGATGCAGGGTGTCCCTGTCGAGTTCTGGGACCGTCGTGGCGAGCATGTCAAACAGTTTGGATATACCTGCCGCGCTGTAATCCTGCGCATTGATCAGGACGCTCTCCTGTTCGGAAGAGGCCCGCTGGATCAGATAGATGAACGGGTCTCTCTGTCCGGTTTTCGCATTGAAGCCAAGATTGACCAAAGCATCGAAATAAGCGCCGGTGAGGTCCTCGATACCCGGAGGAGAGCCGTTGCGTTCGCTTTTCACCGCTTCGAGGCGCGCCAGAAGTTCGGCATCCAATTGCTGAAAGCGGCTCTTCAGAAGTTCCAAAAGCAGGTCGCTTTTACTTCCGAAATAATAGTTCACCGAGGCAACATTTGCCCCCGAGGCGTCTGTGATCTCGCGTACGGAAGTGGCTGCAATGCCTTTTTCTGCCATCAGGCGTTCCGCATTCAACAATAGGCGCTGGCGTGTCGGTTCCGGCCCCATACTCCCTCCTCGGTTGATGTGAAGTATGTAGCCCGAATGTCAGGAGAGTTCAAACGCTGTTTGAAAAAGAGGGCCTGTTTCCTTTCACGTTTCAGGACGGTCAACAAAGCGTCCGCATTGCCGGCGTCTGATTGCTAGCCGTCTTCGCAGATGAAACGAATGACCGATTAGGGCCGAAAGCACCAACGCATGTCGTTGCCCCGCAGACCGGGACGATGCACGCCCACGGAAATGGACACGGTCATTCCCACATGGACGCACGTGCCCTGGTGCATGAGCGCGACCTCGAGGCGCAGCTCAAGCCCGGCCACTTCTCGACCTTGCAGACGATCCTCTTCGGACTCTCCGGTGGCCTTGTTCCGTACCTCTCCGCGATTACGGTTTTGTTGTCCTGTCTACAGATCAAGAAAGTGGCGATCAGACTCGTGATGATTTTCACGAGCTTTTCGCACTCCCACGCCTGAACACACTGCGGGAAGATCCTTTCCGGGCGGCTCCCCAGACCAATTTGTCTCAGATTGTGACAACCCTCGTCGCGATGCGCTCAAGCAGTGCCCGATCGTGGCTGATTGCCAGAATGCCGAGGCCCTGCCGCACGCGCTTGAGAAGGAACTGCCAGATTTCCACCTGGGCGACCGGATCAAGCATGGACGTGATTTCGTCGGCGATCAGGTAGCGTAAGCCGGGAGCCAAGGCGCGAAGAAGAGCGACCCGTTGCAGCTCACCGCCGGAAACCTCGTGCGGATAGCGAGCATACCAACTGTCATCGATACCGAGCTCCGTGCGGGTGACTTCATCAGGCGACCACCCTTCCGCGATAATCCTGGAAATGCGCCAGCGGGGATCTGTCGCGAAGATCGGCGATTGGTGCAGATACTGGACAGGATGGAACTGTCCATTTGAGCCTGCTCTGTCGTCTATTGTGATAGTCCCACTTGTTGGCTCCAGATGCCCGGCGAGCAGCCTTCCGAGTGTCGACTTGCCCCGCCCTGAAGGGCCGGACAATCCGACGATTTCACCAGGATGGATGGAGAGGGCAACGTCACGCAAAACATAGGGCGCTCTTGCGCCATAGCGGAAACTGAGGCGATTTGCGGTCAGCATTTCGCCTCCGTAGCGCTGAACGCGTTTTGGGGCAATGCCAACCACAAGGCCCGCGCGAACGGTGACCGGAGGGCCGCGCCGCCACCCACGAAATCCGAAGCGGTTTCGATGGAAACGAGGCGACCGCCTTTCATGACAGCGACACGGTTCGCGAACGGAAGCGCTTCGGCAAAGCTGTGAGTGATCAGGAGAACAGCTTTTCCGGCATCTGCCTGATTGCGCAGGTGGGCCAGGACATTTGCACAGTTCGCGGGATCCAGTCCGCTTGTCGGTTCGTCGGCGACGACCAGATCCGGATCGCCTACCGTCGCGATGGCCATCATCATGCGCCGGGCAATTCCACCGGAAAGCTGATGCGGAAACGCGTTTGCCGCCACCTCATCGAGGCCGTAGCGCACAAGCAGGGTGTCGATGCTCCCGCTGTCGAGTTGACGGCCGGCGCGCTGACCTGCCCAGGCGATCTGCTTGCGGCACCGGGTCATCGGATCGAGATGGCTGAGCGACTGCGGCACCAGGACTATCCGCGCTCCGCAATACCTCTGTCTGAGCGCAGCATCTAGCTTGGTTCCCTCGATCCGGATGTTGCCTCCCACGACCGCGTTGGTGGGCAATATGCCGAAGATTGCGTGCGCAAGAAGGCTCTTCCCCCCACCGGATGCTCCGATCAGCGCAACAATCTCACCCCGTTCGACCCCGAAGCTCAAGCCGTCGAGTATGCGAAGTTCCCGCTGACGAATGAGGCCGTCGTAGCGGGTGAAACCGACCGATACCTGATCGAGACGAAGAAAGCTCATCGGTGCGCCTGCCTTGGATCCAGCAACAGGCGCAGCCCGTTGCCGATCGCATCGAAACAAAGGACGAGTAGCAAGAGGCTGAGGCCTGGATAGAGACCAAGCCACCAATTGCCGGCCGTCAGGTAGCGCATTGAATCCGCCAGCAACACGCCGATGGCCGGTTTGGTCGGTTCAAGGCCGAAACCGATGAACGTCAAGCCCGCCTCATGCAAGATGGCGTGGGGAAACAGAAGCACCAGGCCGACAAGCAGTTGGGGCAACAGGTGGGGCAGGAAATGATGACGTCCGATAAACCACCACGATTTACCCAACCGCCGGGAGACGACGATGAAATCGGCATGCCGAAGCTGAAGGATCTCGGCCCGGAGGACACGCGTCAGCCTTGGCCAGTGTGTTGTCGCCACGGCGACGATCACCGCATGGGTGCCACCGCCAAGGGCAAAGGAGATAAGGATCAGCAGCACCAGGTGGGGCAGGCCCATGGTTGCATCCACGAGGAAAGACACGAGCATGTCGGCCCAGCGGCCGCACGTCGTCGCAAACACCGAAAGGCCGAGCGCGATAAAGGCCGACAGCGTTGCCGCAATCAGGCCGACCCACAGGCTCACATTCAGGCCGTGTACGGTTCGGGCGAACATATCGTGTCCGAACTGGTCGGTCCCGAACCAGTGCGCCCAGGACGGAGCGGCAAGTCTTGCGGAAAAGTCGGGGGAGATGCCGAAGTCGCCGAAGACAATTGCCCCGGCAACGACAAAGGCTATGCCAGCAGCGCCGATCCCCGTGGCGGCAAGCGTGAGGATGCGCTTGTTCATGCGCATACGCGGAGAAGAGCTGGACGTTGTCTCGAGCACTTGAGTCAAGGCCTGACCTCCATGTCGGGAGTCGCACCGATGCGGGGATCGACGACATGGTAGAGGATGTCGGCGATCGTGTTGCCGACGGAGACGAACAACGTCAGGCAGAGCGCAACGGCCAGAAGCAGGGGGACATCGCCCGAGACACCCGCCTGCACAGCGGCGCGCCCCAGCCCGGGATAGGCAAAAACCTGCTCGGCCAGCACCGATCCGCCAAAGAGTTCACCGAGCGACGCAAAGAGCACCGTTATCGCCGGCAGTGCAGCATTGCGCGCGCCATGCCTGATCGCAACGTCGGCGAGAGATGCGCCCTGGGCCCGGGCATAGAGCGCGAAATCCGACTGCATGATCTCGATCACTTTCGCGCGGGTGTGAAGGGTGATCTGGGCCACGCCGAGCACCATCAGCGTGACCAGCGGAAGAATGAGATGATGCAAGCGTTCCAGAAGCGTCACGTCTTCAGGCAGAACTCCGATTGGGGCGGCACAGCACACAGGTGTCCAGGAGAGGCCGACCGAAAAAACCACCAGCAGGACGATCGCCAGCCAGAATGTGGGGGTCGATGCGAGGATGTAGGCATAGGTGCGAATGATGCGGTCAAACCACGTGTCTGCCATTGCACCTGCGGTAACACCGAGCGCGAAGCCGAGAAGGCCCGACAGCAACCAGGCCATTCCCATGAGCGGCAGGGATGCCTGCACACGCTTTGCAAGCACCTCCGCAACCGGCGCGTTATACGTCATGGAGGTGCCCAGGTCGCCCTGGGCGATGTTGCCGAGCCATTTGACGAACTGGGTGAGGGGGGGCTGATCCAGTCCCCATTTCTGCGCGATGAGATCGCGTTGTTCTGGCCCGACCTTGGAGATCGCCGGGCCAAGATAAGCCTGGACCGGATCGACAGGCGACATCTTCGCCAGCGCGAATGCTACGACCGCAACGGCGGCCAGCAACAATGCCAGCCGCACGATGCGGATTACCACGAGGATCGGCCAGTTGTTCGTCATGAGATCAGTCGCAGGTCCATGTCCAGTGCTGAATCAGGGACGTGATCGGCCAGCCGTGGCCGTGAGGTTCGATCTGGGTCGGGCCGAGGTCTATGCACTCGTTGACATAGTAGATGTGGTCGAGATTGACGAGCCAAGCCCAGCCGGCCAGGCCCTTGCCTGAATAACCGGCTTTCCCATCCCATTCGGCGGCCTGCCAATGCGGATAGGAGGCTTCAAGGCTCTCGGATGCCTGCGCCGATGCGAAGTGCTCGTCGACCTCCGGGTTGGAGAAGAAACCGGGATTGTAATAGCCCCGACCACCCACCGAGCTCTGGTATAGGCTGTACACCTCCTGGGGGCTGTGGCTGCCCCAACCGAAGAGAACCGGGTTGGCGTGCATCTGGCGCTCGATGTCATCCCAGCTCTTGCCTTGCGGCACCGCTTCGATGCCGATGGCTTTCAGCTGTTCTGCGGTCGTAACGACGATGGCCTGCCGGGTGCTGTCGGAGGCCGGGAAGATGAGCGGGAAACTGGCACGAATTCCATCCTTGCTGCGGATGCCGTCGGAGCCGACCGCCCAGCCTGCACCGTCGAGAAGTGCCTGGGCGGCCTGCGGATCGAAGCTTAAGGCCGCTTCGGGGTTTGACCATGGCAAACCATCAGCTGGACCGTAGGCGGGCGTCCCGTGACCCAAAAGGGCGACTTCCACGATCTGCTCCCGGTCGACTCCAAGATTGATTGCCTGCCTTATTACCAGGTCGGACGTCACGTCATTGCCGATCGGATTGCCGGCAGGCGTAGTTTTGCCTTCGTCAGGCAGCATTGGAAAGCTCATGCCGCGATTGTCGACGGAGTCCACGGCGATCTGCTTGAACCCGGCGGGCGGCGCATCGGCCGCAGTCGCCGGAACCGACACAACGTCAACCTGGCCGGCATGGGCGGCGGCAAGACTGGTGTCCTCACTCGTAAACAGGAACGTGATCCGCTCGAAGGGCGACTGCTTTCCGAAGTAGTAGGGGTTCTTCTTGACGATGAGCTGCTCGCCTTCGGTCCACGACACCATCTGGTAAGGGCCCGAACCGACAGGTTTGCGGGCGTATTCCGGCCCGTAGCTGTCCGCCGGGACGATACCGAGCGTGAACAGGAAACCTGAAAAGGCGATCCAGGGCTGGGACAGCGTGATTTTCACGGTCGTGTCGTCAATTGCTTTTGCCAGCTCTAGGACACCGAGATCGAGCTCACCGCCCGCGGTTTTCGCGTGGTTGAAGGTGAAGGCCACGTCTCTTGCCGTCAAAGGGCTGCCGTCCGAGAACTTGGCATCCGGACGAAGCTCTATGGTCCAGGTCAACCGGTCTTCGGACAAATACAAGTTCTTCGCAAGCTCGGGCTGGGTGCGCATTTGCGCGTCGCGCGTCAGCAGGGTCGACTGGAATAGAGGATGTCCGTAGCGGCCCCATCCGAGAAGCGGATCATAGCCTTCATCCGGCTCGCCGCCGATGGCAAGCACGATCTCGGATTTAGGGGCAGCCAGTGCGGTCGTGGAAATCCCGAGGCAAAGGAAGAACGCGATGAGGCTCAATGTTCCGGAGATTGGCATTGTCATGAAATCGCTCCTAATATCCTGCCGGACGAGTCAGGCGGACCGTGGCTGTCGCCGCTGTCGGCAGACACTATGAGTCAAAAAGTATGATGTCTATAGAAAAACATCATACTCATTCGAGGTATGGCAATGCAGCGTGTAACGATCACTCTGGACGATGATCTGATGGATGAGTTGGACAAGCTGATTGAGGAGCGGGGATATCAGAACAGGTCTGAAGCAATCCGGGACCTGGCACGCGCAGGGCTCGGACAGGCAGCGCGAACGTCCGACACCCGTCAGCCTTGCTTTGGTGTGCTCAGCTATGTCTACGACCATGCTTCACGGGATCTGGCGCGGCGTCTGACCAGCACGTTTCACAATCATCACGACCTGACGGTTGCCAGCATGCATGTGCACCTAGATCACGACAACTGTCTGGAAATCGGGGTTCTCAAAGGGCCAACCTCCGAAGTGCAGCACTTCGCAGAGCACGTCATCGCTGAGCGTTCGGTTAGGCATGGAACTCTACAAATCGTACCCCAGGTTGAGAAAAACACCCTGGAAGAGGCGTCTGACTGAAGGCAATGCGCTAATCTCTTGGCAGGCTTTCCATTGGTGTAAGTTCTACAGGCCGTCTGCGTCTCGACACGACGCTGGAGTAGTGAAGTTCAGACCTCAAGCCAATTTTCCCCACCCAAATTATCAGCTTTTGGCGCTTCATGTTGACTTAAAATTTGCGACCCATACTGTATCTAGTGTTCAGGGTCTGGCGATTCTTTTGAATTGCCGGCTAAGAGGGAAGCCGGTGCGCTCTACCAAAGGCAAATCCGGCGCTGCCCCCGCAACTGTGAACGGCGAGCCGTTGTCCATAAACCACTGGGATTCCCCGGGAAGGCGGATGACATGGCCTCGACCCGTGAGCCAGGAGACCTGCCTTGAGCGAAAAACGTCAGCGGACGGCGGGTCCGGGCGACGCTTGAAGGCATGTGCCTCCCACATGTTCTCTCGTGCCTCCATCCGTCCACAATCTGGAAACATCTTCGGGGTGCAAGAGACATGACCGTCACCGTTTACAGCAAGCCTGCCTGCGTTCAGTGCAACGCCACCTATCGCGCCCTCGATCAGCGCGGCGTCGAATATGTGGTCATCGATCTGAGTGAAGACTCGAATGCCTTCGAGCACGTGCAGTCGCTCGGCTACAAGCAGGTGCCGGTCGTTGAAGTCAGCGGTGATCATTGGGCCGGGTTCCGTCCGGACAAGATCGCAGCCCTGAGCTAGGTCCTTGACACGGCTCGTTTACTTTTCGAGCGCTTCGGGAAACACACATCGGTTCATCGAAAAACTTGGAAACCCGGCACTCCGCATCCCGCGGAACAGGTCGGAAACGCTTCCTGTTGTCCATGCCCCCTTTCTCCTGATCCTGCCGACCTTTTCGGATGGAGAGGGGCGGGGCGCTGTGCCCGGTCAGGTGATCCGGTTCCTGAACGATGCCGCCAACCGATCCTTCCTGAAAGGCGTCATTGCCTCCGGCAATCGCAATTTCGGGGCGTATTTTGCCTATTCCGGAGATGTCGTGTCGAAGAAATGCGGCGTTCCGCTGCTCTACCGTTTCGAGCTTGCCGGAACCGAAACCGACCTCCACCGCGTCCAACACGGGATGACAGAATTTTGGAAACGACAGTCCTAGACCGCCCTGCAGCACCGGCGGCAAACCTCGACTATCATGCGCTCAATGCAATGCTGAACCTATACGACACGGACGGCAAAATTCAGTTCGACGCCGACCGTCAGGCGGCTCGGCAGTATTTCCTCCAGCACGTCAACCAGAATACGGTTTTCTTCCATTCGCTGGAGGAAAAACTCGGCTATCTGGTGCGCGAGGGCTACTATGAAAACGAGGTGCTGGAACAATACGACACGGTCTTCGTCAAGGCGATCTTCGAAGCTGCCTATGCCCGCAAGTTCCGCTTCCCAGCGTTTCTCGGTGCTTTCAAGTATTACACCAGCTACACGCTGAAGACCTTCGACGGAAAACGTTACCTGGAGCGTTTCGAGGACCGGGTGGTGATGGTTTCGCTGACCCTGGCTGCCGGCGACGAGGATCTCGCCATGCGGCTGATGGACGAGATCATTTCTGGCCGGTTCCAGCCGGCAACGCCGACCTTCCTCAACGCGGGCAAGAAACAGCGCGGCGAGTTGATCTCCTGCTTCCTGCTGCGTCTTGAAGACAACATGGAATCCATCGGACGCGGCATTAATTCCGCACTCCAGCTTTCCAAGCGCGGTGGCGGTGTTGCTTTGCTGCTCACCAACATTCGCGAGGCGGGCGCGCCCATCAAGGGGATCGAGAACCAGTCTTCCGGTGTCATTCCGGTGATGAAGCTTCTGGAGGACAGTTTCTCCTACGCCAACCAGCTTGGCGCACGCCAGGGCGCGGGCGCTGTCTACCTTAACGCCCATCACCCGGACATCCTGCGCTTCCTTGATACCAAGCGCGAGAACGCAGATGAGAAGATCCGCATCAAGACCCTGTCCCTTGGCGTCGTGATCCCGGACATCACCTTCGAACTCGCGAAGGAAGATGACGACATGTATCTGTTCTCGCCCCACGATGTGGAACGGGTCTACGAGATGCCGTTCTCGCAGGTTTCGGTCACGGAAAAATACCGCGAGATGGTCGACAACCCACGCATCCGCAAGAAGAAGATCCGGGCGCGCAGTTTCTTCCAGACGATCGCGGAGATCCAGTTCGAGAGTGGTTACCCTTACGTCCTGTTCGAGGATACCGCCAACCGGGCCAATCCGGTCGACGGCCGCATCAACATGTCGAACCTCTGCTCGGAGATCCTCCAGGTCAACGAGGCATCCGAGTTCAACGAGGACCTCTCCTACAGCCACCTCGGCACGGACATTTCCTGCAATCTCGGGTCGCTGAACATCGCAAAGGCGATGGACGGAGGCGATCTCGGCGCGACGGTGGAAACCGCCGTCCGGGCCCTGACAGCTGTCTCCGACATGAGCGCCATCGACAGCGTGCCGTCTGTGCGCCGGGGCAATGACGAAAGCCACGCCATCGGTCTCGGACAGATGAACCTTCACGGTTATCTCGCCCGTGAACGCATCCACTACGGTTCGGAGGAGGGTGTCGATTTCACAAGCATGTATTTCTGCGCGGTCGCCTATCACTGCGTCCGGGCCTCCAATGCCCTGGCGCGCGAACGCGGCAGAAGCTTCAAGGGCTTCGAGAAGAGCAGATACGCCGACGGTTCCTTCTTCGACAAATACACCGAGCGCGAGTGGGAACCGAAAACCGGTCGGGTGCAGGAACTCTTTGAGAAAGCTGGCATCGATCTTCCGACCCAGGCGGACTGGCTGGCGCTGAAGGAAGCTGTCATGGCGCACGGGCTTTATAACCGGAACCTCCAGGCCGTTCCGCCAACCGGCTCGATCAGCTACATCAACAACGCCACATCCTCGATCCACCCCATCGTCTCGAAGATCGAGATCCGCAAGGAGGGAAAAATCGGCAGGGTCTATTATCCGGCTGCCTACATGACCAACGATAATCTCGACTATTACCGGGATGCCTACGAGATCGGTCCCGAGAAGATCATCGATACTTACGCGGCCGCGACCGAGCATGTCGACCAAGGCCTGTCCCTGACGCTTTTCTTCCGCGACAGCGCGACGACGCGGGACGTCAATCGCGCCCAGATCTATGCCTGGAAGAAGGGTATCAAGACCATCTACTACATCCGCCTGCGCCAGATGGCCCTTGAGGGCACGGAAGTGCAGGGCTGCGTGTCCTGCTCACTTTAGGGAACCTTGATCATGACCATTCACACCCCCGTATCGGGCCAAGCGCACAAGGTGCCCAAGGCGGTTAACTGGAACCGGCTTCAAGACGACAAGGATCTGGAAATCTGGAACCGCCTGACGGTCAATTTCTGGTTGCCGGAAAAGGTTCCGCTTTCCAACGACATCCAGAGCTGGGCAACGCTCCACGAGGACGAGCAGCAGCTGACCATCCGGGTCTTCACCGGCCTGACCCTGCTCGACACGATCCAGAACACGGTCGGCGCACCTGCACTGATGGTAGATGCGCTGACACCGCACGAGGAAGCGGTCCTCACCAACATCGCCTTCATGGAGGCGGTGCATGCGCGCAGCTATTCTTCCGTTTTCTCGACGCTCTGCCGCACGGCTGATGTCGACGAGGCCTTTCGCTGGTCGGAGGAGAACGAGTTCCTTCAGGCAAAATCCCGCCTGATCCTGGATGAGTACGACACGGTTTCCTCGCCGCTGAAGAAGAAGATCGCCAGCGTCTTCCTGGAGAGCTTCCTGTTTTATTCAGGCTTCTATCTGCCCATGCACTGGTCGAGCCGGGCAAAGCTCACCAACACGGCCGATCTTATCCGCCTGATCATCCGCGACGAAGCCGTGCACGGCTATTACATCGGCTACAAGTTCCAGCGCATGCTGGAACGGCTGCCGGAGGCCGAGCGGCAGGAAGTCAAGGACTTCGCCTTCGCGCTGATGTTCGATCTCTATGAGATCGAGAGCCGATACACCGAAAGCCTCTACGACGGCGTCGGGCTGACGGAAGATGTGAAGCACTTCCTGCACTACAACGCCAACAAGGCGCTCATGAATCTCGGCTACGAACCGCTTTTTCCGGACAGCGTCTGCCAGGTGAACCCTGCGATCATGGCGTCCCTGTCACCGAACGCGGACGAGAACCACGACTTCTTCTCCGGCTCCGGTTCGTCCTACGTCATCGGCAAGGCGGTCGCGACGGAAGACGAGGACTGGGATTTCTGATGGGGTTCCGGCCAGATGGCCGTCGAGCGGGTTTTCCCGGTCAGTCAACGGCTTTTGAGCGGTCGAAACCTGTTAGCTCTCCAGGTCGCAGCGCCCATGCGGCGTGACGAGATTGTCTGTCGGACGGGCGAGGAGGCGTGTGCTCCAGGTGTCGAGGAGTTCCGGCTTGCTGCGGAGCGGGCACCCGCCGCAGTATCCCTTGCCAGGCACCCGATAGACGAGGCAGCAGGTGCCCCGCCGGAACGTCACCCCCTCCCGGTCACCAAGCTGCTTGTAATGCATGTCGCCTGATCTGCCCTGTCCTGCAATCAGGTCAGCGGTTCGTTCGAAGAACTCCACGGCAATTCGGGCAGTCGTCTGCCACGGCACGGCGCTCTGGGCATCTATGAAGGTCAGCGCCATGCCGATCTGCGAGGCGACGGAACCCCTGGCGAGCGGCAATCCCATTTTCCGTGATTGGCGCAGGCGCTCCGTCATGGGCAGGAGATGGCCGTCGAGCAGAACCCTGATGGCGGCATCCGTAAGGTCCGTCACAGTAACGGTCTCAGCGTCCCGCGTGATGTCGCCGGGAAGAGCGTAGACACGAGGCGTTTTCATTGCCACGTCCTGGGGCCGTCCGATGCCGTTGAAGCGGAGAACGAGATTGGATGCGGTGACGTCCGGGATCCTGCCGTGCAGCACCCAGGCCGCCAGCATGGGTGCAGCAACCCTGTAGACATATGTCTGAAGAAACAGAACCGATGCGACCCTGTCCTCGTCGCTGCCGACATCGCGCCCGCGGTCGGCAATGCCGCGCGCGATGTCCGCGTCGGTGAGGTTGTCAGCCGCCAGGACATCCGGCCCGGCAAGACCGGAGTGCAATAACGGGAAGCGCTCGCCGATCTGTCCCGCGATCTCCAGTGTTCCGGCAAGGGTATCCGGACGGTCCGGCCAGTCGAGCGGTGTCTCGCCGAGAGACATCTCCGCGACCGGCACAATGGTGAATTCCGAAAGTGCATCACTCATGTCTTGCGGCTCCGTCTGTGATCGCGGTGTCGGTGGGCGGCGTTGTGAAGGCAAGCGGAAGCACATCGGCCAGAAGCGATCTGGTGCGGGCGTCGCTCGCACGGTCCAGGACGTCCTCCACCGTTCCGCTCTGGACGATCCGCCCCTTGTCCAGAACGATGACCCGCTGACAGATGTCGCGGACCACCGCGAAATCATGGGTGATCAGCAGATAGCTGATGCCGGTCCGCTCGTGCAGGTCGCTGAGGATCCGCAGGACCCTTGCTTGGACGGACACATCGAGCGCCGAAAGCGGCTCATCAAGGACGAGGAGTTTCGGCTCCGGCGCCAGGGCGCGGGCGATACAGATGCGCTGGCACTGGCCAGTGCTGAGTTCGTGCGGATAGCGCGCCAGCAGATCGCCCGTCAGCGAGACCTGCGCCAGGAGCGCCTCGAGCCGTGCTGTCCGCGCCCCACGGGGGCTTGAGCCGAACCAGTTGTCGAGCGGTTCGGAAAGGATTCGCCGTACCGTCCAACGCGGGTTCAGACTGGACCGGGGATCCTGGAAGACGGTCTGGATCTCGCGCCGCGCGAGGCGGCGGACCTCTCGTGCGGCAAGCGGCTGACCGTTCCAGGAGATTGTTCCCCGGTCCGGCCGGGAAAGCCCGAGAATGCATCTTGCGATCGTGCTCTTGCCCGAACCGGAAACCCCCACGAGCCCGACGATCTCGCCGGCAGAGACTTCGAATGACACATCCGTTACAGCCTGCTGGCTTTTGAACGATTTGGCGACGCCTTCAAGCAACAACATGCTTCAAGCCTCCAACATTTGCTTGTGAAGCCTGCGCTGGCCCGGGATCGCGTCCATCAGTTCGCGGGTGTAGGCGTCCTCCGGGGCCGTGAACAGCCGCGACGTTTCACCTTCCTCCACGACCTTTCCGGAGCGCAGGATGACGACCCGGCTGGCCACCCGCGAGACGACGCGAAGATCGTGAGAGATGAACATGAGGCCGAGACCGTATTGTTCCTGAAGGCTGGCCAGGAGGTCGAGAATGCGGATCTGCGTAGAGACGTCGAGTGCCGTCGTCGGTTCGTCCGCGATCAGCAGTGCAGGGCGGTTGACGATCGCCATGGCGATGACGACCCTCTGGCGCATGCCGCCTGACAGCTCATGCGGATACTGCCCGATGACCCTTTCCGGCAAACCGACTTCGCCGACAACTTCCCGGACGCGGTCAGAGATCTCCGCCGGCGAGCCGCCCCGGTGCACGGCCATGGTCTCGCCGATCTGCTCGCCGATCCGCAAAACCGGATTAAGTGCGGACAGTGGGTCCTGGTTGATCAGGGCAACCTGATTGCCGCGAATTTTCCGCCAGTCGTCCCAGATCCAGTTTCCGGTCTCCGCGCCGAACATTCTGACGTCACCGGAGGTGAGGGCGAGGGGAGGTCGCGTCAGGCCGAGGGCCAGCGATGCCAGCGTACTCTTGCCGGATCCGCTTTCCCCGATCAGGCCGAGACATTCACCGCGCCGGACATTCAGGCTGACGCCGTCAAGGATTCGCCGGCCGAAATAGGGCGATCTCCGATCGGTGACATCGACTGTCACATTGTCGAAGGCAAGCAGCGGCGCCGACGATGCCTGTCCGCTCAAAGCAATCTCCGCCGCGGAAGCCGCCTTGCGCCGGGACCTCAGGCGAAGCCAGTTGCGCGGACCATGGACGGCGCGTCCTTCGGTACTGTCCCTTATGATGTCGCCGAAATAGTTGGCGGCAAGAACGACCAGGAAGATTGCCGTTCCGGGAGCCACCACCAGCCAGGGTGCAAGTTCCATCATCGCCCGGCCCTCGTTGAGCATCGCGCCCCATTCAGGCGCCGGGGGCGTGATGCCGAGGCCGAGGAATGACAGGGCGGATATGGCGAGGATGAGGTTGCCGAGGTCCAGCATGGCCAGCACGAGGATCGGTCCGATCAGGTTGAACGCGATGTGATGGACCAGCACCTTTCGGGCCGGGGTCCCCATTGCGCGCGCCGCCAGAACGTATCCCTCCTGCGAGACTTGCATGGTGTAGGCCCGGATGATCCGGGCATAGCTTGGCCAGGCGACTGCCGAGATGGCGACGATGAGCGGCAGCATGCCGCCGCCCATGAGCGCGGCGACCGCGATGGCGAGCACCAGGCGCGGAAAGGCGAGCAGGACATCGATCACCTTGGTCAGCACGAGATCCGCAATGCCGCCGAAATAGCCGGCGACAATCCCGACCGAAACGCCGACGGTCATGACGATCGCGACCGCGACGACCGCGACAGCCAGGGAGGCCCGGCCTCCATAGAGAAGCCGCGCAAAAACGTCGCGTCCGAAATCGTCGGTGCCGAGAGGATGCGCCAGGCTCGGCGGAAGCAGCATTGCCGCGAAATCAGTCTTCAGCGGATCGGCGCTGGTGATCAGCGGCGCCAGGAGGCACATGCCGGCAAGGACCGCGACGATAGCGAGCAAGGCAATGCCGGGCGGGTCGCACCGCAGCCTTGTGGCAAGGTTTCTGCCGAACCGGTCAGACATGGCCCTGTTCCTCCACGCGGACCCGGGGGTCGAGGAAGCGGTAGAGGATATCCACGCTGAAGTTCAGCATGACGAACAGGCCGGCCATGAAGAGGGTAAACCCCTGGATGACCGGATAGTCGCGCCCGCCGATGGCCTCGATCATGTAGCGGCCGACACCGGGCCAGGCAAAGACGGTTTCCACCACAACGGCGCCGCCGAGAAGCCCGCCCGCGACAAGCGAGGAGGACGTCAGCACAGGGATCAGGGCAGGCCGCAGCGCATGGCGCATGAGAAGCCGTCCACGCGGCAGCCCTTTCGCCTCTGCCATCAGCATGTAGGGCTGGGAAAGCGTGTCGAGCAGGCTTGCGCGCAGAAGACGCGAGGTGGCGGCGGCAATGCCCGTGCCGAGCGTTATGGCGGGCAGAATGATGCTCTCCGGACCTTTCCGGCCGATGGCCGGCAGCCAATCGAGCTGGATCGCGAAGAGATATATCAGCAGGACACCCAGAAAGAAGTTCGGCAGGGATTCCCCCGTCAGGCTCAGGATCCGGGTCACATGGTCGACCGGTCGTCCGGCGTAAAGCGCGCCCAGAATGCCGCTCGGAATCGCTATTGCGAACATGACAACAAGCGACGCACCGGCAAGGATGAGCGTTCCGGGGATGCGTAGCGCCAGTTCGCCGAGGATCGGCTGCCGGCTGCGCAGGGAGGTTCCCAGGTTTCCTTGCAGGATCTGGCCCAACCAATTGGAGTACTGGACGGGGAGCGGATCCGACAGCCCGAGTTTCGTGCGCAGGTCCTCGATGTCGGCCATGGTGAGCTCGGCGCTGCCCGCTCCCGGATCGAACATCGTGAGAAGGACGGCCGTCGCCGGGTCCCCCGGGATGAACCGCAGCAGCAGAAAGACCACCAAGGTTGTCCCGAAGAGGACGGCGACGGCGGCCGCCGCGCGCCTGAGTGCATATCGCAGCATGGGCCGGCGTTACTCGGACGCGATATACATGCCCGGGGTGATGTCCCGGGGGCGTTCGGGGTCGACGCCGCGCACATCGGCCGCAAAGGCAACGGAAAGAACGGCCGTATTCGATACCCAGACAAGGCCGGTGTCATCGAAGACGATGTCCTGGATCTGTCTGGCCAGCTCGAACCGTCGTTCCTGGTCCGTTTGGGTGCGCAATTCGTCGAGCAGGGCATCGACATCGGCGTTCGAATAGTCCTGCCAGTTGCGCACGGAGTCGGTGTGGTACCACTGGTTCAGCGTGCCGTGCAGGTCGCCCGTCGGCTTCGGGCAGGAGCAGTAGGTGGCGATGTCGAAGGCGCCATCCAGCATGATCTGGTTCGAGGCGGCCGGTTCCACCACTTTCAGGTTCAACGCCACACCGATCTCACGCATCTGGGACTCCAGCGCGACGGCGATGGTGTTCCACCAGCCGTAGGTCAGAAGATCGAATTCGAGCCGCTCTCCATCCTTCTCGCGGATGCCATCGCTGCCGGGCACCCAGCCCATCTCGTCGAGAAGAGCCTTCGCCTTTTCGGCGTCCGACACCTGCGTCCGGTCGATCGCATAGGGAAGGCCGGCCGGAAAATGCCCGGTCGGCATGACGGCGAAGGGGGCCATGATCGAATTGACGATCTCGTCACGGTCGACTCCGAGGCTGATGGCCTGGCGCATTTTCAGGTCTTTCAGCAGCGGATTGTCGTAGTTCATCCAGATGTTCCACGTGCTGCGTGGCAGTTCCGCGATCGTGAAGTCCTTGCTGAGCCTGTAAAGACGCAATTGCTCGAACTGCACGTTGCCGTCCATGTCGGCTTCGCCGGACTTCATTGCGAGGTAGCGGGTCTGGGGATCGACTACGAAACGTGCCTCGATGCGTTTGAGCAGGGGCTGTTTGCCGTGATAGTTCTCAAAGGGTTCACCAGCGATCAACTCGCCCGGGACGAATTCCACCGGCCGAAAATAGCCGGTCATGTCACCCGTCGTCGCATATTGATCGCCGAGCTCGTCGATGATGGCGACGTTCTCGATGGCGAGTGTCGTCGTCTTGTAGAGAAAGGCTGGATCTTCCGACAGGGTACGGATCTCCAGCGTCGTCTTTCCGACCGGCGTGAACACCACGTCCTTCAGGGAACTACGGGCGCGAGGATTGTTTTCCTGGTGCCGGCGCAGCGAGGCGGCAACGGCCTCTGCATCGGCGGGCGCGCCGCTCCAGAAGACGGCATCCGGTTGCAACTCGACCCGCCACAGGGTCGGCTCGACCAGCTCCCAGCTGACGGCTAGGCCCTTGAAGAGCGTCGTGCCATCGAAGGATTCATAAACAAGCGGCTCGGCGAAGCCGTTGTCAATAAGCCGCTGGGCATCGATGTTGGTCGGGTCGAGCGAGCGCGGCATATTCACCGTGACGAGACGTAGCACCTGGTCTTCCGGCGCAGCCATGTTCTCCTGCGCCGCGGCCGCCAGGGGCGCTCCTGCCAGCAGCGCCAAGGCTGCTACTTTTAAAAGACGCGCAAACGCGCTTGGGATTGGTGCCGGTGTCATTGATTTGCTCCGAAGTTTGTCGGGAGGGAATAGATGTGAGAGGCGATTTTGAAGCTGGCGATTGCTGTTCAGCGGGAACCGCAGGATCTGCAGACGTGCCGGAAGAGGAGCATCAGAGAGAGCGTGCGGAAATACGAATGGCGGCGTGATGAGAGCCGCATGCGCGAAACCGTTTGATATCTTGTCTGTTCATCGCTGCCCGCTCTTGTTCGAGAGGTGTTCAGGCTCGTCAAATAGTAATGTTATTACATTACAGAAAGCTGATGTGACAAGCTCTTTTCTAGGGCATTGCTGGCGCATGGCGCGTGTAGCGGGCGGGCCCAGGCTCGAGACGATGTCAGATGGCTGAAATTTTGTTTGAGACGATTCGAGGTCTGTCCGGTCCATATCGCCCTCCGCGAAAGCGCGGGGCGTTGGCGAACCGAATGTGCAATTGTGTCAGCAGACGCTGAAATGCCATGTCACTCGCTCCTCCGGGACACCCCGCCCGGGTTGAGGTTGAAGATGAAATGGCAGGTCTCCTGACTTGCGGGTCGCTGCTTGCCTGATCCTTCCCGGTTTGACCCAGTGGAGTTTTCAGGTTCGCTCGCCGCTCACAGTTGCGGGGGCAGTCACGGATTTGGTGCCTTCTGGCTACGCCTCACCGTGTTCCCTTTTAATCCCGTTGGCGGCCAGCCTTCGGGAACCATGGCCGATACAATCGGGGGCCTTGTCATTAGTGTCAAGTCGCCAATTTTGAAACAGGGATCCCACAAGGCACGTTTTGCTATTGCGGGGCTCGGGGCGTCTTTTATCTAAATTCGGATTGAGTGCAGGCCATATCGCCGTGCCTCTCAGCGCAGCACTCGAACCCATGACGACTTAGGTGACGCAAAGCAGCCACTGGACCAATAAGTGTTGAATGACAGCAATGGTCCAGTTTGTGTTAACCAGCTGCCAGGCAAGGTCTCGGTCGGGATGCGGTGCCACGGCAAGTCCGCTTCGAGCCCAATTTGGCAGATGCTGCACTTCGAACAAATGTCTGGCTCCGTTACCTGACAAGCTGCGGGCGTTTGCCACGAGTCAGTTCATGTCCAGTTCAATTGCTTGACGAATATAGTGCCGGAACGGTTCTTCCGGGTAGTTTTCCATGGTTTTGACCTGCACGGTTCTGGAATGCTTGCCAGACCCGCGCAACATGTCGAATGGATCATCAAAATGGGCACCCCTCGTGAAAGAGAAGGTGACGCAAGTCTTTGTCGGACTGATCGCCACGACGTCTCTGTTCATTTTGAAGACAGGCACTGAATAGTACGTCTCCGTTCCACCGCGCATACGAAAGGAGGCCTCTGGCGCAACAAGCGCCATCTGTGAAACGAATGCGCGGACGATATCGTGAAACTGTTGCTGAACACGGCTCTCAAGGAAATTCTCAAGGTCTTCAGTCATGGTTCAATGCCCCCTTGTTGCGTGGGGCTCTTCAGGTCGCCCGCGGTAAGCCGCAAAAGCCAGCGCAACAAACCAGGCAAAATAGCTTAGCCATTGCAGGCGACCGATGAGAGCGCTGTGTGTTTCAGGTCCGAATACATGATCGGGCGGCATGGACATGATAAACGCCACCATCACAACAACCGCGAACAAGGATATCGCAACAAGCCACAACGCAAACCCGCGCCAGCCTGATTGGCGTGCCAAAGCGATGCTTCCAATCAGGACAGCGATAGGGGTGAAATCCAGCGACGCCCCGATTACGTGGAGGGTTCCGGTTCCTGTCAGCGCCTCTATTGGAGTCCCGGTGGGATCGGGCGGAAATACTCCGCCGATGACCATTCCGAACGCGGCCAAACCAAGCAGGCCTGATACAATCCAGCGGACCCACCCGTGAAGAAGCACGGCCAGGATTACCGCTGAACTTCCGAGCGCCAGAGCCATCGCTGCGAAGGTAAACCGCATCAGCCAGCCCCAGTTGCCAAGCATGTAATCGCTGAGGAAGACCCAGGTCGGGTCAACCTCTCGGCGCAACAAATGCAAAGCGGTTAGGAGAAGAAAAGCCGCGCCTGTCGATGCTGCTAGAACCGCGCTTTTACCGCCAATGACCGGACCTGTTATTGTCTTGTGATTGCTCATCAATTTGGCTTTCAACTTTCAAGTTCCGCAACGTCCAGCGCGTCAAGGTTCGCGTAACTGGCCTCCATGCCATCAGCCATGCCGGTCTCGAGCATTGCCTTGCGGGTCCCCGCGTCGGGCAAGGACATGCGCAGAACCATCCTCGTGCCGGAGCCGTCGGGTTCGAACCGTGTGTCGATGTTGTTGTCCGGTGTGGGATCCGGTATCAGCATCCGTTCCACATGGACAATCCGTCGGTCGGGCTCCAGCGCCAAATATTCCCCGATAATGGTAAAACCGGCGCCAGCCCCGTCGCTGTATTCGTGACGGAACGCACCGCCGGGACGCACATCCATCTCACAGACCGGCATCGACCAGCCAGGCGGGCCAAGCATCCATCTTTGCACAAGCTCCGGGTCGGTATGCGCGCGATACACCAAGGCCGGCGGTGCATGGAAGTGGCGTGTAACCGTAAGGTCGGTCTCGCCGTCGAGTTTGATTGAAAGGGGGGCATTGGTCATAGTCAGTCCTTTTTCCTTGAGGCCTCTTCCGTCGCCATGTCAGCGAGCACCGCGTCGAGGCGGTCGTAGTTGGCTTCCAGGCCGCGACGCAGCAACGCGAGCCATCCTTCAATTTCTTCAAGTGCACCATCGGCAAGACGGCATGGTCGGCGGGTGCCGTCTACCCGGCGCGTGATGAGCCCAGCTTCTTCGAGAACCTTGAGGTGGTGCGAAATCGCCGGTTGGCTTACGGCAAAGGGCCGGGCGATTTCTCCGACCGTAGCCTCGCCTCCCGCGAGGTGCGCAATGATGGCCCGGCGGGTTGGGTCGGCGAGCGCGGCAAAAGCGAGATCAGGTGTCAATGCCAAGCCTCTCTTAAATTAACATCTGTCTATATAAATATCTATTTAAATAATGGCAAGTGCCCCACGGTAGAGGCAAGACTGGCCAGCTCCACGCCGTGCAAGATATGCAAAACCCGGACTTTTCTGGCGCGGGCCAATTCAATAGGTGTGGGCGCGGCGGTCCCGAAAGCAGTCATTGGCGCATCTGCGGCGAAAGCTCACATTGTCCGATGAGTGGGCCTTGGCAGTGAGGTAGACAACGCAGCAGCCGATGGCTGGTATAGCGGGCCTCAGCGCAGCATGCGGTTCCACCAATAAAAGGCAGCTTTGGGCCGTTTGTGTCGACCAACCGCCAGCCAAGTTCAGGATTGAGATGCTGTATCCGGGCAGCGCCTTTTGTAGAGGAAGGCGCGGCGTTCTTGGTGTGGAACAGGCGTGAAGAATGGAAGCTAGCATTTGGACAGGAAGGGAAACGCTCGCTTTCCTGCTCACATTTCGGCGCTAGATCCGCGTGGCGCGATCCAGGGTTCATTGAAGACCACAACTCACGAAGCGTGTCGGAATCGATTTCGGGGGAGATGAAAAAAAGGCGCTCACCTGTGGCGAGCGCCTTGATAAATATTGTTATTTCCGTGTTCGAGGCGTCGTCAGGATCGGAAAATAGACCCCGACATACAAACCGAAGGCCACGATCCACAGACCGCCCGACAGCAACATGGTTTCGAAATAGCCGAGGGCGCCGAGCCCGAAACTTCGCACCAGCGCGGCGGCGATCAGAAGCACATAGGCGAGCACGATCGGCTTCGAAACCTTCAACGGCAAACCCGCGTGACCGAGCGAGGCGCGCGTCATCATTGCAAGTGTCATGCTGCCGATCGCGCCGGCTGCAAGCAGATGCAGGGCAGCGGTTTCGGAGTATTCGCCGGTCAGTAAAGTCACGCCGTAAACCAGGTACCCGAACCCAAGCAGCAGATAGGCGGCATGCAGGATCCAGAGGATCGGTTCCTTTCGCGCCGCCCAGCCTTGCCAGCCGGCAAGACGTAACAGCGTGACCAGCCCGGCCGCCAGGCAAAGCCCACCACGCAACACTTCAGGCACAAACGGCAGGAATGCGAGAGCTGTCAGCAGCACAAGCAGGATACCTGCCCGGTCCAGCCAGACACGCGACACGGGCAGGGGCCCTTGATAGCCCGCCCGAAGCAGGGCATTGCGCGTGAACGCCGGCACGACCCGGCCGCCGATAATCGCGATCATGGCCGTGCTGGTGAAAATCCCCATTCTAACGCCGGCCTGGGCGGTGTCGTCCGTCCAGCCGACCCACTCCATATGCATCATCAGATTACCGGTAAGGAGAGCCGTCAGCAGAGCCAGGAACACCATGTTGCGGGCCTGGGATTTGCGAGCGAGGCGCCCGAGTACGGCAGTGGAGAGGACCGGGACAAAGGCAAGGTCCACCGCGGCAACGATCACCGGGTCGATGCCGTTGGAAAACCAGATGGCAACCCGTCCCGCAAGCCAGACCGCGCCACTGGCAATGACAAACAGCGAACCGGCTTCCTTCGTTCCGGTCCAGTTGGGCACCGCTGTCACGAAGAACCCCGCAATCACGGCAGCCGTGTAGCCGAAAACCATTTCATGCGCGTGCCAGAGGTGCGGAGCCATGGACAGGGGTGTGGAGACAAAGGTGCCTCCGGCAGCGTGCACACCGAGCCAGACTGTCCAGGCGAACATGGCAAAAACCGAAAAAATGCCTGCGGACAGGAAAAAGAACCTGAACCCGGCGGTCAACACTGTCGGGATCCGGTTAGGGCCGCCCAATGCCCCGAAACGATGAGTTGCCATCATGAGCTTGCCTTTCAGGGTGTTTCTGCCGGCCGACCGGCAAATGCAGCTGAAGATAAAACAGGCCGAAGGGCCCTTGGCTCATGATTCCAAGGCGGGTCTGCAAGTGTCTTGACCATCGTCAAGTCGGATTGGATTTATGACTATAAGAGTCATGTATATCGACGGAGCTGCCAGGTTCCGGAAACGTGTTCCCGAAGAGAGCGCCCCATCCATGCCCAGCCTCAACTGGCTCAATTTTATCGCGGCCTTCCTGGTCTTTTTCGCCTCCCACATGGTTCTGGTCAGGCCGCCGATACGTCCCCTTCTGGTCGCCTTCCTCTCACCGCGCGGGTTTTCACTCTGCTATTCGCTGCTTTCGCTGGTGATCCTGTGGTGGCTGATTGTGGCAGCCCGTGATGCGCCATACGTTGCGCTTTGGCGCTGGGAGCCCTGGCAGACCCTTTTACCCGTATTGATGATGCTGCCCGTCTGTCTGATCCTCGCCTTCGGGGTCGGTGCACCAAACCCGTTCTCCTTCGGCGGGCGGCACAACAACCGGTTCGATCCCGAGCGCCCAGGCATCGTTGGCCTGATGCGTCACCCGATCCTGGTGGCTGCGTTTCTGTGGTCGGTAGCGCATGTGGTTCCAAACGGAGATCTGGCACACGTCATCCTGTTCGGAACGTTTGCGGTTTTCTCTCTGGCTGGCATGAGACTGATCGACCGGCGCAAACAAAGGGAAATGGGCAATACCTGGAATTGCCTGCTTGCCGACATGAAGCGTTCATCCAGAGAGGTGTCGGTCAACTGGCAAGCAATCCTGATAAGGGCAACGGCAGGGTTTGTGCTCTACATCGTCCTGGCTGTTGCGCACCCCTTGTTTGCAGGTGTCGATCCCGTGGCAACGCTGATGCCGTAAGGCGGCGGTCTTCAAGACTTGCCGGAAATTCTGGCCAGTTCCGTCAGCCGCCGGGCACACCGATCCGCCATATCTGCCAGAAACTTGAGGCTTTCGGCATGATCGACCATCTCCTGCGCTGTCAGCGGCTTGCGACTGAGGAGCGCCAGATCGCTCAGGAAGGATATACCGGCAGCCAACTGCGCATACTCTGTCTCGATATTGCCGGTCAGGTCCTTCTGCAGCTTGAGGGTTCTCCAGGTTTCTATGGCGACGATCGTCCGGTCCAGTTGTTCCTTGCACGTACAGGGCATGTCCAGACGTTGCAGTTCACGGTGGATCTGCTCGATGACATCCGGAAACGGTTCGCTTCGCGCTTCGATGCCCGGTCTCAGGCCGGGAGTGTCGCTGTCTTCCATCCTGCATCTCCTGCGAGATAGGCGTTGCAGACAGGGCCGGGCAGGCCTTGGCCTGTGAGCTCTGCACTCAAGTCTTCACATGTCAGATCGCCGTCCAGAAACCGCCTGAAGCTTCCTGCGACCTTCACCATGTCTAGCGAATGAGGAGACAGGCGCAGCCGGCGGATACCCATTGCCTGCAATTGTCCGCTTGTTACGCCCGCAACATGAACGGCATCCGACAGGGTTTGAATTCCGTTTGCCG
Source organism: Labrenzia sp. THAF191a (assembly GCF_009363335.1). Classification (GTDB taxonomy): domain Bacteria; phylum Pseudomonadota; class Alphaproteobacteria; order Rhizobiales; family Stappiaceae; genus Roseibium; species Roseibium algicola. The sequence continues at coordinate 449,991 of NZ_CP045335.1, read as the reverse complement.
CCAGGAACCTGCGATCGTCCAGTGTGGCGATGTTCATTCCGTCTGGGTCGCGATCACAGACAAACTGACAGGCATCCTTGCGCAGCCCATGTGCCCTTGCATGATAACAACGGGAGGAGAGTGCGAGTGGAAGCCTGCCGAACGCAAATAGTTCAATGTCCACCTCCGGCACGAGCGCGGCGATTTTCTGGATCGAAACAAGAGGCAGTTCGACCGGAGGGCACCAGGCCGTGGCTCCTCTGTCGGCAAGCAGTCTGAGGCTGGCTTCGTTGTAGACATTCAGAAACGGGCCGGCCGTGAATTCCTGGCCGGCACGGCCTGGGACCATCGACAGATCGTTGATCTCTATCGGCATGTCGTAACCGGCCTGCTGGCGCAGGATCTCTCGTTCCCGCTTGTTGACGGGTTGCGCAAGCCCCGACAGGACCACCTGTTTACCGGCCTTGGTCAGCATCTCCATGATGTCCGGCCAGATCGCATCGGTGAACGGCATACGCTTGCCGCACACGACTTCACCCAGATACACGCGATCGATGTCCGCTTCCTCGGCGATGCCGCGGTAGAAGTCGACAAGCCGCTCTGTAGACCAGTTGAAGAAACAGGGCCCGAGCGCAAGTTCAATATTCGGATTGTCCGGCATCTTTTATCGCCATGTTTTCTTGTAGGAGCCTGCGGTCTGACGGCCGCCTTCCGAAAAGGCCTTCAAGGCGCCGATGGCCGGACCGGGGTCAGCGCCGTTTGAAAGACTGTCTACGGCCTTCCTGAACGCACCGACGACACCCGCGATATAGGCTTTGCCGCGCTGGCGACCTTCGATTTTCAGCGCGGTGACACCCGCCTTGGAAAGGTCTCCGAGAAGCTCGAAGGCATTAAGGGAAACCGGATCCTCGAACAGGTAGCCGGTCTTGCCTTCCGCGGTGAACTGGCCCTTGCAGAGCGTCGGATACCCGGCTGCCTGGCCTTGCTCGAAACTGTCGATTGTGAACCCGCCGAGCCGGGCCTGAAGTTTGCCGTCGGCGTCTTCGGTGTAGTCGACATGTTCCGGCGGCGAACACACGCCGGTCAGGTTCGGCGACTTGCCCGTGGCGTAGGAGGAAAGCGAGCATCTGCCCTCAGTCATCACGCAAAGCCCGCCGAATACGAAGACCTCGGTTTCGACATTGATTTCCTTGTTCAGGCTCGCGATTTCAGGCACCGACAGCACCCTGGGCAAGACGACGCGCTTCACCCCGAAAGTGTCCGCATAGAACCGGATCGCCTCGGGCGTGTTGGCGGCCGCCTGCACGGACAGATGAAGCCTCAGGGCAGGATGGTTGCTTGCCGCGTGGTCAAGAACGGCAAGATCTGCGGCAATGACCGCGTCGGCCCTGCATTGCGCGGCCGTATCGACAGCCTCTCGCCACAGACCGACATCTCCGGCCCGGGCAAACGTGTTGATCGCGACCAGCACCCTGGACCCCTTGCGGTGGGCAAAGGCAACACCCTCCGCCAGCTCTTCCGGCGAGAAGTTCAGCCCGGGAAAGTTGCGCGCGTTGGTCTCGTTTGCAAGGCCGCAATAGATCGCGTCGGCACCGGCTTCCGCTGCTGCGCGTAATGCGGCGGGTGTTCCCGCCGGGCAAACCAGTTCCATAGGTTTAGCTTCAGGGGATTTCATGAGAGTTTCTGCCGGGAAGATTCAGCCTGGGCGGATTTTTGCGCAAAGGCACGAACCTGGCCCAGCAGCTTGTCGCTGAAGGTGTTCACCCAGTCGGCCGATTGTCCGCTCAGGCCGAAGAATTCGCCCGGGGTGAGGTCTGCCTCTTCCAGCGTGTTGCGCAGGGCCAACACGTGCTCTGTCCTGCCTTCGATACGAAGATCACGGCTGAAGAACAGGGCGTCGCCATCATAGGTGCCGTCCAGCAGTCCCAGCAGTACCAGAAAGGGAGCGCGCACGATCGCCCTGGCATCGCCGATCCGGCTCTTGTCGCAGATCCGGACCCTGGAGTTGTCCGCGTCCAGTGACAGAAGAAAGGCGTGGGGCAAATCGTCCGGCACGATCGCGATCGGCACCTGGACAACGTCGCCGAGCCTGCGGATCAGATCCGGACGGCGTGCGACGAGGCGTTTCGTGAGGGTAGACAACAGCGCTTCCATTGGGGGTTTCGGAAGGGGCGAAACAAGGGAGGAAACGAGTGGTGGCAGGCTTTCCGAAGAGGGGTGTGTTTGCATCCGGATCTCACTTTCTGTGAGCGGAGCCTAGACCGGCATCGCCCCTTGCCAACTTGACAATTATCAAGGCGAGCATCGGTCGTTCTGCCGATATCGCCGGACACTCTGAGCAGCGTGTTGCCACACGCGCATGTCTTGCTGGAACCACGATGCAAAAGACCGGTCGCGACCTGCCTCCCTTTCCCAACTTGCGGAAATTCCTGGACTTTCTGGGTTGTGAGGACGATCTGAAAACCCTGAACACCCCCGTGGATGTTCATCTTGAAGCGACTGCGTTACATCAGAAAGTGATCGGGAGTGCCGGTCCCGCGGTCCTGGTTTCCAATCCAGTCCGGGCAGACCGGGGCGGTTTTGCCGCACCCCTTCTGATCAATCTCTTCGGCACCTCGAAGCGCGTTGCGAACGGACTGGGTCTTCACTCCGAAAACCTGCCCGATCTCGGACAGTTTCTGGCCAGCTTGCGCAGCCCGCAGCCGCCCGCTTCCTGGCGGGAGGCTGGAACCCTGGTCCAGGCGGCAAAGGCAGGGCTTAATTCAAGGCCGAAGATGACAGGCGTTCCCAAGGAACTCCAGCGGGTTGAGCCGGACCTTTCGCAGCTTCCGGTACAGACCTGCTGGCCGGGCGATGCGGGACCGCTGATCACCTGGGGAATGGTCGTCACCCGTCGTCCCGGCAAGGACGACCCCAGAAGCTACAATCTCGGCATCTACCGTATCCAGGTGTTGGACAAGGACAGGGCAATCCTGCGCTGGCTGCCGTTTCGCGGCGGTGCCCAGCATTATCGCCAGTGGCAGCAGTCAGGCGAGGCAATGCCTGTTGCTGTGGTGATCGGCTGTGATCCGGCAACCTTGCTGGCGTCCGTTATCCCGGCTCCGGCGAACGTGAGTGAACTGGCGCTGGCCGGCATCTTCAACGGCGCGCCATCAAGGCTCGCTCCTTGCGACACGATCGATCTTCATGTCCCGGCAAGTTCCGAGATTGTCCTGGAAGGAGAGGCCCAGCCGGGAGAGACGGCGCTGGAAGGTCCTTTCGGCGATCACACCGGTTACTACAACGAAGCCGCCGATTATCCTGTGTTCCGGCTGACGGCCATGAAGATGCGCCGGGACTGCGTCTATCTGTCGACCTTCACAGGCAGGGCACCCGACGAGCCCTCTGTTATCGGCGAGGCCATGACGGATCTCTTCCGCCCGCTGCTGCAACAGGCCATTCCGGAAATTGTCGATGTCCATCTGCCCCCTGCGACCTGTTCCTACAGAGTGGCGATCCTTCAGATCGCCAAGACCTATCCCGGTCAGGCACGGAGGGCGATGATGGGTTTCTGGTCACTCTTGCCGCAGTTTTCGATGACCAAATACGTGATCGTTGTCGATCAGGACATCGACATCCGGAACTGGGACGATGTCATGTGGGCTGTCGCGACACGGTCCGACCCGGAGCGCGACCTGCTCGTCCTGACCGGCACCCCGGTCGATCAACTGGACTTTGCCAGTCCGCGCGAGGGACTGGGCGGCAAGCTCGGCATCGATGCGACGATCAAGACAGGCGCTGATACGACACGGATATTTGCGGAGAAACTGACCATGCCGGCGGAGATGGAAAAGCGCGCTGACAGCCTCTTCGCGCAGCTATTTCAGACATCTGATTCCGAGGTGCACCCATGAGCCGGCGCAAACGACTTGCAATCGGCATTTCCGGGGCATCGGGTGCGGCAATTGCACTTGAACTTCTGCGGTTGTGCAAGGCACTCAAGCTCGAAACCTTCACCACGGTGAGCGCTGCGGCGGAACGGACGATACAGCTTGAATTGGGTGATGCGGCCCGCCGGGAAATCCACGATCTCGCGACGCAAGAATATGCCGCTTCGGATATCGCCGCACCCATATCCAGCGGATCCTTTCAGATGGATGCCATGATCGTCGCGCCCTGTTCCATGCGCAGCCTCGCAGCCATAGCCTACGGCACGGGGGAGGGTCTGCTGGCGCGCGCTGCAGATGTCACCCTGAAGGAACGCAGGCCACTTGTCCTGCTGGCACGTGAAGCCCCGCTCCACGAAGGGCACCTGGAGGCAATGCTCAAGGTTACCCGCATGGGTGCGATCGTCGCACCGCCGGTGCCTCCGTTTTATCTGGGCCTTTCAACGATAGAGGAAATGACCCGGCAGATTGCTGCCCGGGCGCTCGCAACGGCGGGGATCGATCCGGGAGACAGCCTGCGGCGATGGACTGGTGAACGAGCCTGAAATTAGTCTCCGGTGGCCCTTTGCCGGTCGATCTGTGATCTTTCACCGCGACCGGCCCCCTGTCAGACTTGACTATGGTCAATTGGGTCGGGTTCTCCCGGTGCTACGCCCTTATTCGGAACAAGAAGGGCCTCGCCAATGTCTGAACCAATCCTGCAAACCGAGAGTGGACAAATAACGCCGCAGCCGACAGCCGATGGCGCGGATGTTCTGACGCTTGCGCATGCCGTGCCAGGCAAGGCGTATCACGTTGTCTGCCTGGGCGAGACGCGCCACTCGCGCATGGAACTTCTTGCGGCCGGACTTGCACCCGACACGGTCATCAATCTTCTTCGCGGCAACGGATTGCGGCCGCGTATCGTGGCCTGTGGCGACATTCGCGCCGCCATCGGCGTGGATCTGGCCTTGTCGGTCCAGCTTTCTCCTTGTGACTGCGGCTGCGGTTGCGACAGCAATCGCCAGAAGGAACAGGCACACGAACACGTTTTCCGGGGGAGGGACGTCTGATGGGCTGTTTTAGTTGTGCCGCACCCGGTTGCGTTCGGCGGGACCTTCTGCCCTGTGCACCGGCCCAGTACCGGGTTTTCCTGCTCGGCCCTGCCAATTCGGGCAAGTCCACGCTTTTTAACATGCTGACCGGCGCCCGGCAAACGATCGGCAACTGGCCCGGCGTGACTGTCGATCGAAAGAGCGGAACGGCTGTCATCAAGGGTCTGACCGTTGAATTCGTCGATCTGCCGGGAATCTCGAGCCTGTCCGCTCCCCAGGCGGAGCGGATAGATGAAAGGGTTGCCAGAGACGCTCTCGTCAACGTGGCGCACGATGCCCTGATTGTTGCGGTGGATCTGTCCGCGCCGCATCGCGGATTGTCCATGTTGCTGCAGGCCCGTGGCAACGGCGTGCCGGTCGTGGCGGTTCTGACGAAGGCCGACTGCTGGACGTCGGCTGCCGTGGACGCAGCCGCGCGGGTTCTGAGCGAACAATTGAATGTTCCAGTGGTTGCCGTTTCCGGCAGAACACTTTCCGGGCTCGATCAGCTGCATGACCAGCTTGCACGTTGCCTGCAAGATCGGCAGCGCGTTTCCTCCCCTCAGGAGACATCCTTGCCCGGCAAGGTCTGCGATGCCTTGGAGGCGTTGCAACAGGTACTGGACGGCAGGCCCGAATATGAAAACGCCAACACCGTTGCCGCATCGCGCCGGTTGATGGAACGGGACTGGCTGACGGAAAAACGCGCGAGACAAGACCTTCTTGAAATCCGTGACCGGTTGATCGAGGAGACCGGACCTGTGGAAGGCGTGCCGCTCGACCAGTATCTGGCGGACGCGCCCCTTGCACAGGCAACCCTTCTGACGCGCCGCATAGATATGCCGCCACCTGCGGGTCGCAGATTCCTGTCCGACAGGTTCGACCGGGTCGCCCTTTCGCCATGGTTCGGCCCGGTGCTGTTTCTTGGCGTGATGTATCTCCTGTTCTTCCTGACGATCAATGTGTCCGGCGTCTTCATCGATCTGTTCGACGGCCTCGGTCAGGCTGCCTTTGTCGATACGCCAGCGCTCGTTTTCCATCAGCTGGGGCTGTCCGGCACGGTCCTCGACATTGCCGTCAGCGCGATCGGTACCGGCATTCAGACGGTCGGGACTTTCGTGCCGGTGGTCGGGTTCCTGTTCCTGTGCCAGATCTTTCTGGAGGAAAGTGGATACATGACCCGCGCAGCCGTGGTCGCGGACCGTGTGATGCGTCGTCTGGGACTGTCGGGCCGCGCCTTCCTGCCGCTTGTGCTCGGTTTCGGATGCACAATTCCGGCGGTGCTGGCGACGCGGACACTCGACACGCGCGCCGAGCGCATATTGACCTCGATGATGGCGCCCTTCATGTCCTGCGGGGCGCGCCTTCCGGTCTATGCGCTGTTCGCCGCTGCTTTCTTCCCGGTTGGGGGTCAGAATGTTGTTTTCGCGCTGTATCTGATCGGCATCGCGGCAGCGCTATTCACCGGCTGGATGCTGGCTCCCAGGCTGACCTTGCAGCGACCCCGGCCTCTGGCAATCGAGCTGCCGATCTACCAGATGCCGCCGCTTTCAAGGGTCCTGCGCCTCTGCTGGGCCCGGATCCGGCAATTCGTTGCCGAGGCCGGGAAGACCATCGTGATCGTGGTTGCGCTGCTGTCGTTTCTGAATTCCGTCGGCCCCGATGGCAGCTTCGGAAATGAGGACAATGGCACCTCCATACTGGCGCTCACAGCCCGGCAGGTTACACCCGTTCTTGAGCCCATGGGCGTCAGTGCCGACAACTGGCCGGCAGCGGTCGGCCTTTTCACCGGCATGTTTGCCAAGGAAACCGTGGTGGGGACCCTGCAGGCTCTCTACGCGTCCGGTGAAACGACAGGTGAGGAGGTTCCCAATCCGATGGAAACCGCACAAGCGACGGTGCTTGCCCTGGGCGAATCCCTGATCGGCCTTGCGGATGCCCTGCTTGATCCACTTGGGCTGGATGTCGGTGACATATCCAGTTTCGAAGCCGCGGCAGGCGAACAGAACGTCCAGCCAGCCGTATTTGCCGAAATGTCCAGGTATTTCGGCAGCCAGAGCGCTGCATTTGCCTACATGCTGGCCGTATTGCTCTACATCCCCTGCGTTGCGACCCTTTCTGCGATTGCTCGGGAAATCGGTGCCGGTTGGGCCGTCTTTGCTGCTGCCTGGACAACGTTTGTCGCCTATTCCGGTGCCACGATCGCTTATCAGCTCAGCCAGATCGGCAGCCACCCCGAACGCTCCCTTTTCTGGCTGGCGCTCATGACGGGACTGATCGGGCTGACCTTCTTCATTAGCCGCACCCTTGGAAGAAGTGGTCCGTCCAAGGCGGATTTTCGACCTTCCGCATCCGGGTGAATTTTACCCTCATAACTAGAAAGTGCCAATTTGTGCCGTCGGGCGTTCAAGGGGTGGCGAAGGGCGATCGATGCTGGGGGCATCTGCAAGGCCTTCGCTTCCCTGTGTCTATGAGAGCAGCCAAAACGCATGTCTGAATGATCATTTAGATCAGTTTCTTAGATCCATTTGTCATTGCCCGCCGTTCTGTCGATTTGGCCGGAGCGAGGTCAAAGTGACGGCATCGAAATTCGTTCTCCAAACAAGTGCAGATACCGAAACCTTAGGTAGTGGGAATGCGGTTCCGGCCCTGGCCGAGATTGCGGCTGCAATGCTGTAGCGTCGCTGGACGACAGCGTCTCGACACGGAAGATGTCAATTTTTGATATTATTCGACTCTTGCTTGACAAATGACAAAATACGGATGAAGCATAGGACCCATCAAGGCCGGACCTGCACGTTCAGGGCGGCTCAGGGAGGAGCTAATCAGCGTCACTCTTGTCTCGGAAACTTCGGTTGGCCGAGCGCGGACCTTTGTTCAAAGGCGTCTCGCGCATGGCTTCCGGGGCTGAGCCCTTCTGTGACGTTTTTTCAAGCGGAAAGAGAATGCAGAGATTTATCAACGACCCAGACAACCTCGTGGACGAGACCGTTGCCGGCTTCGTGAGGGCGCATAGCGACCTTGTCCGGCTGGATCCGGAAAACGACCGTGTTGTCGTGTCCACCACAGCGCCGCGGCCAGGTCGTGTGGGTATCGTCACTGGTGGTGGATCGGGTCACGAGCCGGCCTTTATCGGCTATACCGGCCGGAACCTTGTCGACGCCACCGCTGTTGGCGAGCTGTTCTCCTCACCGACCGCCAAGAGCTTTGCCGACGCGATCCGCGCCGCCGATGGCGGCAAGGGTGTTGCCGTCCTTTATGGCAATTATGCCGGCGACAACATGAACGTGAAAATGGCCAAGGAAATGGTGGCTCCCGACGGCATCGAGGTCGTTACGGTGGTTGCCAACGACGACGTCTGCTCTGCTCCGCTTTCCGAGCGGGAAAAGCGCCGGGGTGTCGCCGGAGAAATCTTCATGTGGAAGATCGGCGGAGCGAAGGCTGCGCTCGGCGGATCATTGACGGAAGTGCAGGCGGCCGCGCAAAAGGCAATCGATGCCTGCCGGTCCGTTGGTGTGGGTCTGGGGCCCTGCACCTTGCCCGCTGTGGGTCATCCCAATTTTTCGATCGAAGCCGGTACGATGGAAGTCGGCATAGGTCACCACGGCGAACCCGGAGTTCGTGTCGAAAAGCTCGCTTCTGCCGATGCCGTGGCCGACGACATGCTGAAGATCGTACTCGATGATCACGGACTTAAGGACGGTGCGGAAGTCGCCGTGCTTGTTTCGGGTCTCGGTGCCACGCCCGTGAACGAGCTTTATGTCCTCTACAACCGCATCGAGACAGGTCTCCAGGCGCAGGGCATTCGTGTGCACAAGGCGTTTGTCGGCAACTACTTCACCTCCCTGGAAATGATCGGTGCGACCTTGACGGTCATGGCGCTCGACAGTGAACTGAAGGAGCTGCTGGACATGGCCGCCGAGGCACCGGGCATGTCGACAGGGAAAGTCGAAGCGCCGGAAGTTGCCGAAGGCGCTCCGACCCACAGGTCACGGGGAAGCCGAAAAGAAGCGCGGTCCACCGTCGCAAAGGATGTCACCATCGAGGGACCTTCTGTGCCTGTTGCAGGATCACGGGAGATCGTGGCGGAAGTTGCCGAGGTGATCGTCGCGAACAAGGCCTATCTTTCCGAAATCGACGGTCTGATCGGAGACGGTGATCACGGGATCAACATGGCCAAGGGGTTTGGTCGTGCCGCGGAGCGTATTTCCGGCAAGTCCCTTTCACTTGATGAGGCGATGAGCGTTCTGTCCGATGTCCTGATGAGCGAGATCGGCGGATCCATGGGGCCATTGTACGGCTTCATGTTCCAGGAAATGGCAACGACCGTTCAGGGGCGCCCCGCCATCGATGCCGACGGGTTCTCTGCCGTTCTCAATGCCGCGCTTGAAGGCGTTCGCCGGACCGGTTCGGCAAAGGTCGGCGACAAGACGCTGATCGACACGCTTGTTCCAGCGGTCGAAGCCTTTGACGGGGCGAAATCGCAAGGGTTCGTTGCTGCCCTTGCCGCCATGCGCAAGGCCGCAGAACAGGGACGTGACAGCACGATCGACCTGGTCGCGAAGATCGGACGTGCCAGCCGTCTGGGCGAACGATCGCGCGGTGTGCTGGACGCAGGCGCGACATCCTGCTGCCTTATCCTGGTGGCACTGGCCGACTCACTTGAAAAGAGGCTGGGCTAAACGGAGCAGCAGACGAACCATGACAAACCTCAACGCAACGCAAATGACCGAATTGCTCCGCATCGTTTCGATGCGGATCGACGAAGCAAGTGCCGAACTTGGTGCCCTGGATGGCGCCATCGGTGATGCCGACCATGGGAACACCATGGCACGCGGATTTGCTGCGGTCGTTACCGCATGCGTTGAGGCTGCAAACCAGGACGTGAAGGCCGGTGCCCTGTTGCCGATTGCAGGACGCTCGTTCCTGAATGCCGTCGGTGCAACGACCGGCCCGCTCTATGCCAGTGCCTTTCTTCGGGCTGGGCAGGCCTTTGATGCGCAGCAGGATATTTCGGTCGATCGTCTCCCGGAGATGGTCGTCTGCTTCTGCGACGGGATTGCACAACGCGGCAAGGCGACCCCGGGCGACAAGACCATGCTGGATGCCTGGGGACCGGCCGCGCGCGCCGTGACAGAAGCACAGCAGAACGGGGCAGGCCCGGTTGCTTGCCTCGATGCGGCGCTGGAGGCGGCGAGCGAAGGGCGAGAAGCCACGCGCGCCATGGTCGCCTCCGTCGGCCGGGCCGCAAGACTGGGTGAAAGATCGCTCGGGCATGTCGACCCGGGAGCCGCCTCCGCAGTCATCATCATTGCCGCATTGCGCGAGGGCCTCACGAACCTCCTGCAAGGGGAGGCAAGCTGATGGTGAAGCGTTCCGGCGGGAAATCCGACAAGGCCATCCTGAGTGAAATGCCGATGCGGTTTGGTGACGATCCGCTGCTGTGGGCTGCCTGGCTCTATTACGAAGACGGCATGACCCAGGCGGACATCGCCAACCTCATGGGGCTTTCCCGGGCGTCGGTAAATACCTATCTGGCCGATGCGCGTACGCGTGGGCTGGTAAATATCGAGATCGAACCGGATCGTTTCCGTTCGGTCATGATTGCAAAGGCCATGAAGGACCGCTTCAACCTGCAGGATTGCCTGGTCATCCCCAGCGAAGGCGGTGATCGCTCTCTGTTCGAACGGCTTGGCGCTGCAGGTGCGCAGGTGCTCAAGAGGCTGGTGCGCGCCGGCGACACGATTGCAGTGGCCTGGGGCCGGTCTGTTCTGTCCCTTGCCGAGGAATTGCACCATCCGGGCCTTGCCGACATTCGCGTCGTTCAGGCGTCCGGCAGCACGACGGCACGTATACCCTGGACCCCGGAGGCCTGCGCCGCCCGCCTTGCCGAAGCGCTCGGGGCTCGTTGGGTACCCCTGTCGGCACCTGCCATCGTATCCTCGCCGGAAATGCGCGAACGGCTTCTGGCCGAAACCGTCCTGTCGGAGCAGATGGTCGTTCTTTCGGAAGCCAATCGCATCGTGATGGGCATTTCGTCGATGCGCCCGGAAAGCACAATTCACACAAGCGGCTTTCTCGACGGGGTCGACCAGCAAGCGCATTATCAGGACGCGGTCGGCAGCGTCAGCGGGCGCTTCATCTCGGCACGCGGGGAACCGGTCATCGGTCCGGTCAACGATCGGACGATCGGCCTTGATCTTGCTGCGTTGCGGGCAATCCCGCAGCGCATTGCCGTTGCCGGCGGCATTGAAAAGGTTTCGGCGATCCTTGCTGCGCTGCGCGGCGGATACGTCAATGTGCTGATCACCGATGCCGCCAGTGCAAGGGGTGTGCTCACGGCGGATGGCTGGCAGGAGCCGAAGCGGCGTTCGCAAGTTCCGGCCCCTGTCGTTGACGGGGCTGCACCGCGCGTCCATCACGGCGGCGACAAGAAACTGATCAACGAAGCACGGGACATTGTCGACGAGAGTATCGACGGTCTTTTGCTGGCGCATGAACCCTTGCTTGCCAAGGTGCCGGGTACCCATCGTGCCGTGATGGCGCGGAACGGGCCGAGGTCCGGCAAGGTCGGCATCGTCATTGGGGGCGGTTCGGGCCATGACCCCGGGTTCTGGGGTTACGTCGGCCAGGGCTGCGCTGATGCTGCCGTCATGGGCAACATCTTTGCCGCGCCGCCGCCTGATCCGATTCTGGCTGCGAGCCGTGCAGTTCATGGCGATGCCGGGCTTCTTTATATCTACGGAAACTTCTCCGGTGACGTCATGAACTTCGACATGGCTGCCGAAATGGCAGCGGCGGAGGGAATTCGTGTTCGTCAGGTTGTGACGACGGACGACATCGCCTCGTCACCACCGGATGCCCGCGGGTCGCGCCGGGGTGTTGCCGGCAACGTCTTCGTTTTCAAGATCGCGGGGGCTGCGGCAGATCTCAATGCCTCGCTCGAGGCCTGCGAAATCGTTGCGCGGCGCGCGGCCGACTGTACCTACACGATGGGTCTGGCCCTGGAGCCGGTAAGGCTGCCCGATACCCGTCAGCCGAGCTACGAGGTCGGTCCGGACGAGATGGAGATCGGGGTCGGCATCCACGGTGAACCCGGTGTGATGCGGCAGAAGATCGTCAAGGCGGATGATGCCGCGGATCTGCTTCTGGACCGCATTCTGAGCGAGATGGCACCGGTGCGCGGCGATCGCGTGGCGCTCCTCATCAACTCGCTCGGCGGCACCCAGACGATGGAACTCTACATTCTGGCACGCCGTGTTCGCCAGCGTCTGAAGGCGCATGGCATCGGCGTTCACCGCACCTTCGTCGGACCGTATTTCACCTCGCTCGACATGAAGGGAGTGTCGCTCTCGCTGATGAAGCTGGACGACGAACTCATCACCCTTCTCGACCATCCCTGCCACACCCCTGCACTGACGGAACTCGGTGAGCAGAAGGGTGGAAAGTGACGAAAAGACAATGGGTTAAAGGTGAATTGTCAAACCTTGAATCAGAGTGATTGACATTTGTCAGATACCCTTGTCTAAATACAATTAACGATCCGGAGTGCAAACGCTCCGGCCCCTGGGAGGAAAGATTGTTGCCTAGAGCTGACCGACAGACGGTGTTTTTGGCGCTGATCAATGTGATCGTGCTGGTCACCGGTGCCCTGCTTGCAGGTGCCAATTTTATCGACAGCTATAACCTGCAGATCATGGCTGCCCAGGTACCGGAGCTCGGCCTGCTGGCACTTGGCGTGACCCTGGCCATGATCTCCGGGAACGGCGGCATCGATCTTTCCGGCATCGCCCTGGCCAATCTTTCCGGCATCGTTTCGTTTCTGGTCGTTCGTACGCTTGTCGTGCCGGGTGATGATCCGCTGCTGTTCTCCTGGACGTTCGCCGGCGTTGCAATTGCGGTCGGTCTCGTCGGTGGTCTTCTGAATGGAATAGTCATCGCCTTTGCCGGTCTGACGCCGCTGATCGCGACACTCGGCACCCAGCTGCTGTTCACCGGTGTCGCCGTCTGGCTGACCAACGGATCGGCGCTCAGCCTCGGATATATTCCGCCGCTCGACAGCTTCGGAAACCTGCCCGTTCTCGGCGTTCCCCTGTGCTTCACGCTGTTTGTCGTGGTGGCCGCGCTGATTGCCTATGTCCTGCGCTATACGCCCTTCGGTGTGAAGCTGATGCTGCTCGGGTCGAATGCCAAGGCCGCTCACTATGGCGGTATTCCGGCCCGCCGCATGATCGTGATCACCTATACGATCTGCGGAATTCTGGCCTCGATCGCGGGTGTCGTCATTGCTTCACGCAATCTGTCCGTCAAATGGGACTACGGCAGCTCCTATGTCCTCATCGCGATCCTGATTGCGGTTTTGGGTGGGGTGAAGCCGGAAGGCGGATACGGCAAGGTGCTGTGCGTTCTTCTTGCGGCAACGGCGCTGCAGATCCTGTCGAGCTTGTTCAACTTTCTCGGAATCTCGAACTTCTTTCGCGACCTTGCGTGGGGTGTCCTTCTGCTCGCCCTGCTGGCCTCGGCTCGCGTGAACTTCAGCATCTGGTTGCCATCAAGGCAATGAACGGATGCGCCGCGGGCCTGAGGGCACCCCGGGCGGCGCAAGAATGAACAGCCCTTTAAAAAACCGTGGAGGAAAGACTATGAAATCAGTCAAGAAACTGGCTGGAAGCGCGCTCGTCCTGAGCACTATACTTGCCGGCCCGGCTTTGGCTGCAGACGAGCAGACCATCACGACGGTCGTGAAGGTTACCGGCGAAAACTGGTTCATCCGCATGAACGAAGGCGTCGATGCCTTCAATGCGGACAAGGAGGCTATCGACGCCACCCAGATCGGCCCGGCACAGGCCGATGCCGCCCAGCAGGCACGCATCATCGAGGATCTGGTTGCCAAGGGCGTTTCCGCGATCGCGGTAGTGCCGATGGATCCGTCCGCACTGGAAGGCGTGCTGCGCCGTGCACAGGGCCGTGGCATCAAGGTCATCGCCCATGAAGGTGACAGCATCGTCAACGCGGATGCCGACATCGAAGCTTTCGACAACGCCGCGTTCGGCACCAAGATCAACGAAGGTCTGGCCGAATGCATGGGCGGTGAAGGCAAGTGGACGACCTTCGTCGGCTCGCTCGGCAGCCTGACGCACAATCAGTGGGTTGATGCCGGTGCGGCCAACGCGGAAGCCAAGTATCCAGGCATGGAACTGGTTGCTGCGAAAAACGAATCCTTCAACGACGCCAACAAGGCGTATGAGAAGGCCAAGGAAATCCTGCGCGCCTATCCGGACATCAAGGGTTTCCAGGGCTCGTCCGCAATCGACGTCATCGGCATCGGCCGTGCGATCGAGGAAGCTGGCCGGTCTGATCAGACCTGCGTCTTCGGCCTGGGCCTGCCCAAGGACACCGGACCTTACCTGGAAACCGGCGCCGTCGACCGGATCTACTTCTGGGATCCGAAGGATGCCGGCTACGTGATGAACGTCGTTTCGGAAAAGATCCTCAACGGCGAAGAAATCACCGATGGCGCTGACCTCGGCGTGCAGGGCTACAACTCGGTCAAGGTGAGCCAGGGTCCGGGCAAGGGCATCATCATTCAGGGTCAGGCCTGGGTTGATGTCGGCAAGGAAAACTACGGCGAGTACCCGTTCTGATCCTCTGACACACGACTGCAAAACAGGGGGCGCGGGAACACCGCGTCCCCGAACCTATCGAATTCACAGGACGTCACCATGCAGCCCCAGCCCGCTCAGTCTCAAAAGACAGGCACGGCGCCTTTTCTAGAGATCCGCAATGTGCGCAAGTCGTTCGGCGGCGTGCAGGCGCTGAAGGATGTCAGCGTTACGCTTCGTGCCGGACAGATCTACCATCTCATGGGTGAAAACGGCTGCGGCAAGTCCACGTTGATCAAGATCATCTCTGGCGCCCAACCGGCGACATCGGGACAGATCTTTATCGATGGCGTGCAGACCGAAGGCGATGTCGCAGGCGATCTCGGTGCCATCGGTGCCCTGCGCGCGGGCATCGAGACGGTCTATCAGGACCTTTCCCTGCTCCCCAATCTGTCGGTTGCCGAAAATGTCGCCCTGACAGGTCAGCTCGTGGAAGCAGACGGCAGTCTCGCCCGGAGGCTGAAGCTGGGGGCGCTTTACGAAACCGCGGCCAAGGCTCTCGAGCAGGTTCATCTGCCGACGGACCGTGCCTTCCTGACGCGCAGAATTGACACGCTTCCTCTTGCAACCCGGCAGCTGGTCGCGATTGCCCGCGCGATTGCCGCAGAGGCACGGCTCGTCATCATGGATGAGCCGACCACTTCGCTCACCCGGCAGGAAGTGAACTACCTGCTTTCCGTGGTCCGGAAGCTTTTGGACAAGGGCGTGACGGTCCTGTTCGTGACGCACAAGCTCGACGAAGTGAAGTCGCTTGGTGGACACGCCATCATCATGCGTGACGGCCAGAAGGTTGCCGAGCGCGATGTGACCACCACCAACAAGGCCGAAATCGGTCATCTGATGACCGGTCGCGAGATTTCCGAGGCCCGGTATCGCACCGAGCCGAAAATCGGCGACACGCTGCTTCAGGTCGAAGGCCTGAGCCAGGGCCGCGCCTTCAAGAACCTGTCGTTCACGGTACGCAAGGGTGAAATTCTGGGTGTGACCGGCCTTCTGGATTCCGGCCGCAATGAGCTGGCCCTCGCGCTGTCCGGTGTCGTCCCGGCAGAGCGCGGCACGATCCGTCTGGACGGCCGGTCGGTTGCCCTGCGCTCACCGGCCGAGGCCATCAGGGAAGGTGTCGGCTATGTTCCCGAAGATCGCCTGACCGAAGGCTTGTTCCTGGAGAAATCCATTCAGGACAACGTCACGCTGCCGGTGTTGAACAGGCTGCGCAACTTCTTCGGAATGATCAGCCAGCGCAAGGCGCGCAAGCTCTCCGAAGACCAGATCACTGATCTTCAGGTGGTCGCGCCCGATGTCACGGTGCCGGTGCAATCGCTTTCGGGCGGTAACCAGCAACGGGTTCTGATCGGACGCTGGCTCACCATCGAACCACGCCTTCTGGTGCTGCACGGCCCGACTGTCGGCGTCGATGTCGGCTCGAAGGACACGATTTTCCGCATCATTCAGCGCCTGGCGGACGACGGCATGGCTGTCGTGATCATTTCCGATGACCTTCCCGAGCTGCTGCAGAACTGCGACCGCATTCTCGTCATGCGACAGGGCGGGATCGTCGCCGACTATGCGGCCGAAGAGATCGATGAAGACGGGATCTACCAGACAATGGCTGCAGGCCCGGCGACGGAAGCGCCGGCGAACATGGACGAGGAAGCCGCACAGTGACCGACATGACCCTTACCAACAGCGGACCCGGCGTGTTCAAGCGCATCTGGGATCTGATGGGCCGCAGACCGGAGCTGTTCACGCTTGCACTCGTCATTCTGACGGTGATCGGCGTTGCGATTGCCAATCCGGATTTTCTTGCGGTCAACAATCTCTTCGACATTCTGCGGGCCTCGGTGGTCCGCGGCATCTTTGCAATGGGCGTGCTTGCCGTTCTTGCCGCCGGCGGGATCGATGTATCGTTTACCGCGATTGCCGCCTTCGTCATGTACGCGCTGACCATGCTGGTCACGAATGTGTTTCCGGGCATGCCGATCTGGGTGATCCTGCCGCTGGCCGCCGCCGGAGGAGCCGCTTTCGGCGTGGTCAACGGGCTTCTGGTCCATGCGCTGCGCACGCCTTCGCTGATCGTCACCATCGGCACCCAGTACTTCATTCGCAGTTTCCTGCTGACGTTCATCGGAACGGCCCTGTTCATGAATATTCCGGCCGCAATGGATGGCTTCGGGAAAGCCTCGCTGATCACGTGGCATGGCACCAATGGTGTGATCTCGACCCTGCCGGTAACAGTGCTGGTGCTTGTGGCCGCGGCTTTTGCGACCTGGTTCATCCTGGAAAGAACGCTCATGGGACGGGCGATCTTCGCGGCTGGCGGCAATCCGGGCATTGCCGAGCGCCTCGGTTTCAATCTGTTCTATGTCCGGTTGTTTGTCTTCGGCTGGGCTGGCCTTCTGGCTGGTGTCGCTGGTATCGTGCATGTCGCTTCGAACCGGCTTGCCAACCCGTTCGACCTTGCAGGCATGGAACTGGAAATCATCGCGGCAGTGGTGCTCGGCGGCGCCAAGATCACCGGTGGTTCGGGAACCGTGGTCGGCACACTGCTCGGCGTTGTCCTGATCACTCTGGTCAGCAACGTTCTTGTCTTCATCGGTATCCCCAGCACGCTTCAACTCGCCATCATCGGCGCCTTCATCCTGCTGGCGGGCACGATCTTCGCATTGCGCAACCGCGCCTGAAACATACTTTCCCGGGAGGAAAAATGAGCCACGATGCTGCTGTCATAGGCCTTTACATTCTTGACGTTCTCGGTCGTCCGGTCGATGCCATCCCCGAGGGCGGCAATGTCGAATTCATCGACGAAATTCGGTTGACGGTTGCCGGTACCGCGGGCGGTACGGTGATCGATCTGGCGAAACTCGGGCTGAACTGTCTGGCCGTCGGAGCGGTCGGCGACGATGAAAAGGCCGACTTCGTGCTGTCGACACTCGGCCGGTTCAAGGTCGACACGAGCTTGATGCAGCGGCTCGAGGGCGTGCCGACTTCGGCAACCATCCTGAACGTGCGTCGCAACGGCGACCGTCCGGCCCTGCACCAGCGCGGCGCGTCCGATCATTTCGATGTTCCCACCGACATGCTTGATGCCGTTCTGGCGCCGTCAATCATTCACCTGGGTGGAACCGGACTGCTAGCCAAACTGGACGGCGAGCCGAGCGCGAGACTTCTGGCGGAGGCCAAGAAACGTGGCCGCACGGTCACCTTCGATCTGCTGGGAGCCAACGAAAACACAATCGATCTGCTCCTGCCGCTGCTTCCGAATGTCGATTATTTCATGCCGTCGATCGAAGAAGCCCGTCTGATTTCCGGTGCAGGTGACATCCAGGAAGCAGGACGTTTTTTCCTGGATCGCGGCGTCAAGCAATGTGTCTTCACGCTCGGCGGTGACGGCGTCTGCTTCATGGATCACAAGGGCGAGTTTGTCCGCCAGCCTGCGTTCGAGATTTCCGTCGTGGACACGACCGGCTGCGGCGACGCCTTCGATGCAGGGTTCATCACGGCCCTTCACCACAAGATGGATCTGAAGACCGCGCTGAACTTTGCGCAGGCCTCGGCGGCGCTTGTGGCGACGGGGCTCGGGTCTGACGCAGGCATCAAGAGCTTCGAGGACACTGTCAACTTCATGAATTCGGCAAAGGTTCTTGCCTGACAGACAGAACGCGCGGGCCTCAGCCCTTGAGGAGGGCCCGCGCCGTTTCCAGGTCGGTGACAAAATGGGTTGCATAGCCACCCTTCAGCGTTGCGCGGATTGCCTCGAGCTTTGACAATCCGCCTGCCACGCAAAGTCGGCGTGGAATGGTGCGCAGTTCGTCGAGTTCGATCCCCATCATGCGCTTGTCGAATTCCCGCGTTATCTGATTGCCCTCCTCATCGAGGAACCGGCAGATCAGAACGGCTTTCGCGCCGTCTTCACCGTAGGCGTCGATTTCCTCGTCCGTCGCGATGTCGGCAAAGCGGATGGTGCTTTCCGGCCCAAGGCCGCCGAGCCCGAAAACGATCGTACGGGCTTGCCGGATCATGTCGAACTGGCGTTCGAGGGCAGGTTCCCGTCGCAGCGCCTGGCACAGGTCTGCACTGGACAGAACAGCCGGTGCATTCAGGTTCATGCTGATCGCACCAAGCTTACGGGCCATGATTGCGGTGCAGAGTTCTGCCGAAAAGTCGCGCTTGCTGGTCGCTGCTCCTGTCACCTGAACCACCGTGACCCCGTCGACGTCGCTCATGGGTTTCAACGCATCGGCAACCGCAAGAACAGTCTTGCCCCAGGAAACACAGAGGATCTCACCGGGGTCGATCATCCGCTCCAGCTGGCGCGCACCGGCTGCACCAAGGGTCAATAGCCGTGTCTGGGCATCCGCGCCGGGTTGATGCTGCACCACCAGCGTTTCGCTGAGGCCAAAGCGTTCGCATATCTCCCGCGAGAGGTCGGAACGTGCCATGACGCCCGCATCCATGGCGATGCGAACGACACCCCGCTCTCGTGCTTCCTGAAGATAGTTCACGATGGTCGCGCGCGAGACACCGATGATGCCGGCAATGTCGCTCTGGTTGAGCGATTCTTCGTAATAAAGCCAGGCTGCCCAGACGACGACATCGTCAAACTCCGCAGGTACGCGGCGGTTGATCTCTCGAGACGGTTCCATTGTCATGACCGCTCCCCCCTTTGTTGCCGATCTGAATTGCACGATTTCGGCCGATAGTCCAATTGCCGAAAAGTGAATCTGACTTTTGGCAACATTAAGTAACATTTGTCATTTCCTTGCAACAAAAGACGACAATGTTACGATTGTCTGGAGACAAGAATTTTCGAGAGGATCTCAGGCAAGCCGGACGTCGATTTTTCTGGACAGCATTCGGTCGACAAGCAGCGGGGGAACGGCGGTATTCACGACCACCGCGTCGTAGTCACGAAGATCATTGCCACCGTAAAAGGCCTTCTTGTCGAACAACCCATGGCTGGCAACCAGGATGTTCCGTCTAGCCTTTTCCTGCATCGCTTTCCGAACAGCCAGGTCTTCTTCGGTCTCGTAGAAGGTCTTTTCCTCGAAGATCGCATCCGCAGAGACAATCGCCGCATCCGCATCGATGTCGTTGATTTCCCGGATCGTTTGCGGACCGTGGAAACAGCCAGACCAGGATTTGAATGTCCCGCCGAGCCCGATGAGAGAAATATCGGGAAGCTCGCGGAAATCGTTCATCAGATCGAGGGAGTTGGTCACGATGGTGAGCGGCACCTTGCTGGCGAGGTACCTGGCTGCGTGCCTGAGAATCGGGGAGCCTGCGAGAAGAACGGTCTGGCCGGGCTGGATCAGATCCGCAGCGACCGCTGCGATCGCCTGATAGTGGCCGGCGTCAGTTGCCGCGGTTTCAGCCGGTTCAGGTAAACCAGCAGCACTGGTTCTGGAGGTGATCACACCGCGGGACTTCGAGACAAGCCCGTCCTCGACCAGCGTGTCGATATCGCGATGGACCGTCATCAGGCTGATGCCGAAGCGTTTCGAAATCTCGTCGATGCGCGCACTCTGGCGGCTGTTGACGTAGTCGGCGATCAAACGCCTGCGCGCAATCTGGCGCGCCTGTCGGCTGTCGGTGGGAAGGTGGGGCCGGTTTCCGGGGGAACTGGTGTTGTCCGATGCCACGCTGTGTCGCTTCTGCTGCTGCTCGATCAGCTTCACTTAACGTCAAAGTCTGAATTTGGCAAAGTGGCAGCGTTGCGGTCCGGTTGCCCGGAAAAAAGCGGAGGCACCTTGCGATGCCTCCGTCAGGTGGGGAGGTATTATTGGGTCAGGGTAAAGGCCGCCGTGACCTTGTCGACGTTGTCGGCCGTGATCAGCACGCAATCGAAGAGCTGTTTTTCGCTTTCAGCGCCAGTGGAGCCGGTCTTGATGTACTTGTCGGCCTGGCGGATTGCTTCGGCGGAGAAGACTGCAACCGGCTGCAGCACGGTGTACTGAAGTTCGCCAGCACGGATGGCAGCGACCGCGTCCGGTGAACCGTCAAAGCCGCCGACCTTCACCTGGTCAAGCTTGCCGGCTTCCTTCAAGGCGGCGATTGCGCCGAGAGCCATTTCATCGTTGCCGGAAATGACGCCGATGATGTCCGGATTGGCCTGAAGCATGGACTGCATCTTCTGATAGCCCTGGGTACGGTCCCAGTTGGCGACTTCCTGCGCTGCCTTTTCCAGATCCGGATACTGGGTCAGCACGGTTTCAAAACCGTTGGAACGGGTCGCTGCGTTGTTGTCGGACGGCGCACCGAAGAGCTCGACGTATTTGCCCTCTTCACCAACGGCTTCCACCCACTGCTGCGCACCGATTGCAGCGCCCTGGGCGTTGTTGGAAACGAGCTGTGCCTGGGCAAGGCCTTCCTGGTTGATTTCAGCGTTTATGAGGAACACCGGAATGCCGGCGGCCACGGCCTTCTTCACCGCGCCGACGGAACCGTCTGCGTTGGCCGGGTCGAGAATGATTGCCTTGGACTGGTTGGTGATCGCGGTATCGATCAGGGTGCTTTCGGTGTTGGTGTCACCTTTATGGGCGCTGACCTGGGCCTCGTAACCGAGTTCTTCCGCAGTAGCCTTTGCCACATGGCCTTCGGTGTACCAGTAGGGGTTGGCCGGGTCGTTGACGATGATCGAGATCAGGCCGTCGGCAAGAGCCGGGCTTGCAATCATCGGCAGGACGGCGGCAGCGGCAAGCAGGGTCCGTCTGGTAAATTTCAACATCGAGTATTCCTCCCTTAGCGTGAATGGGGGTCGCCAATTGGCGGGTATTCCCGCTCCCTAAGTCCTCCGGGAGCGGCGAAATCTGATCGAGGCGGTGGCTACTTCTTTCGGGCGCCGCCGTACTGGATGGAGTTCATCAGGACGGCGAGCACGATCACGGCGCCGGTGAAGACGGTCTGCCAGTAGGACGAGACGCCGATGATCACGAGGCCGTCGGACAGGAAGCCGATGACGAAGGCACCCAGCATGGTGCCTCGGACGGTGCCTCGGCCACCGGTCAGGGCTGCGCCACCGATCACCACAGCAGCAATTGCGGTCAGCTCGTAGGTCGTTCCCGCAGTCGGGCCAGCGGATGTCAGCTGGGACGAGAGAACAAGACCTGCGATGGCCGCAAGAATGCCGGAGAGCGTATAGACCGACACTTGCACCTTCTTGACGGGAACGCCGGAAAGATCAGCCGCATGGGCATTGCCGCCGGAAGCGTAGAGCCAGCGACCGAAGGCGGAACGGCTGAGCATCAGACCGGCAACGATCGCAAGTGCCGCCAGCACCAGAACACTGATCGGCACGCCGAACAGACGGTTGAAACCAAGCCAGTCGAAACCGGTGTTTCCAAGCGCAGGATCGCCTGACAGGTTGTTGTAGGTGAGGCCGTTGGTCATCAACAGGGCGATACCGCGGGCGACATACATGACGCCGAGCGTTGCCACGAAGGCCGGAACGCGGAACCAGGCAATCAGGATCCCGTTCACCGCGCCAACCAGCGCCCCGACGACACAGGTAATGACGACCACCGCCCAGACCGGCGGATAGACGATGACGCCGAAGGCATCCAGAACGATGCCCTGCATCTGGAAGCCGGCAATGACACCGGACAGGGCCAGAATGGAGCCGACCGAAAGGTCGATGCCGCCGTTCAGGATCACCAACAGCATGCCGATGGCCAGAATGCCGTAGATCGCCACATGCGAGGACATGATCAGGAAGTTCCCGACCGTGAAATAATGCGGCGACAGGAACGAGAAAACGGCAATGATCGCGATAAGGGCGAAGAAAGCGCGGCCTTCGAGAAGGAGCCGTCCTATATTGTGCTCGCGGGACTGGCGGTTCTTGGCGACCGGTTGCGTGTTGGCGCTCGTAACGCTCATGATCTGATCTCCGTCAGGCGACCACGGCTTCGCCGGAGGCGGCCATGATCTTTTCCTTGCTGATGGTTGAATCGAATTCCGCCGAGATCCGGCTCCGGTGCATGACGATGATGCGGTGGGCGATGGACAGGCATTCGCCGACTTCCGAGGTCGAGTAGATGACGGCCAGACCTTCGCGGGCACGTTCGGCCAGGAGCCGGAACACTTCCGCCTTGGCGCCGATATCGATGCCGCGGCTTGGCTCGTCGAGCATGATCACCTTCGGCTCGGTGGCCAGGATCTTGCCGATCACGACCTTCTGCTGGTTGCCGCCAGACAGCGAACCAATCGCCGCGTCCGGTCCGGAGGTCTTGACGGTGACCTTGCGGATGCTGGTTTCGATGAGATCGGATTCCAGCTTTCTGGACGTGAAGATGCCGCGCGTGAAATCCATGATGGAGGCAAGCGACAGGTTCTGGCCGACCGTCATTGTCTGGACGAGGCCGTCCTTCTGCCGGTCCTCGGGAACAAGCGCGAGACCGTTGGCAATTCTCTGGCCGATCGAGAGTGGCGAGACATTGCCGCCGTTCAGGAGGATGTCTCCCGTCTCCTGCTTCAACCGCCCGGCGACGGTTTCCAGAAGTTCGGTGCGTCCGGCGCCCATCAATCCATAGATGCAGACGATCTCGCCGGCTTTCACGTCAAGCGACAGGTCGTCGACCACGTTGTAATCCGCGCCTGACGGGTCGGCGACGGTCAGATTGCGAATGGAAAGGGCGGTTTCGCCAAATTCGTAACCGGTCGGTGGTGAGCCGAGATCATAGTTCTCGCCCACCATGTTGCGGACGATCCATTCCAGGTCGATATCGCTGCGTGGCGCATAGGCGGTCATCACGCCGTCCCGCAGGACAACCGCGTGATCGGTGATCTGGAGCGCTTCTTCCAGGTGATGGGAAATATAGACGATGGAAACGCCGCGGCTCGTCAGGTCGCGAATGACCTTGAACAGCACTTCCACTTCCGATGCGGACAGGGCAGAGGTTGGCTCGTCCATGATCAGGATGCGGCTGTCATATGAAAGCGCACGGGCAATTTCGACGATTTGCTGCTGGCCGAGGCGCAAATCCTCAACCGGCGTCAGCGGGTCGATATCCTCTTCCAGCTCCACCATCAGCGCTCGCGTCTGGCGTTCTTCCTCCGCGAAGTCGACCCCCATCGGTCCGCGAATTTCACGGCCCATGAAGATGTTGTCCCGCACGGAAAGGTTCGGCGCCAGGCTCAGCTCCTGGTGGATGATGGAGATGCCTCTGTCTCGGGCTTCGGTGGCCGAGGCAAAGGTGATCGGTGCGCCATCCAGGATGATTTCACCCGTCGTCGGCGTCGTGATGCCGGACAGGATGCGCATCAGGGTCGACTTGCCGGCGCCGTTTTCACCGAAAAGGGTGGTGACCTGGCCACGGTGAATGTCGAAGTTGACACCCTTCAGAGCCTGGATCGCACCGTAGGATTTGGCGACATTACGCGCGGCGAGCACGACTTCGTCTTCAACTGCGGCAACGGGATGGATCGCGTTCATCGAACGGTGACCTCCGTCGGTGTTACCAGCCAGTTCTTGGGATTGATCAGGCGGAACGCGCCGGTGACCTGAATGGTCTTGCCGGTGAGGGCGCTCGTGTCGAGGCCTTCAAGCACCACCTGCTTCATTGCCCGGTTGATGGCGGAAGCGGCGTTTTGATACTCGATCTGGTTCTTGAAATCGCCGAAGGCGATATCCCCCGGGACATCGCGAAGATCCGTGCCGTTGATGGCAGGACCCGTCTGGACGCGAACCCGGATTTCCGACGGCACACCGTCGATCGTGACGTTGTAAAGTCCCGACTTTCCTTCGCCGACGACACCTTCGAACTTCACCGGAATGATCGAACCGGTAGACGAAGCCGTGCCGTAGGTTTCGGCCAGCTTTGTTTTGTCGGAAAGCGCCAGGGCTCCGATCTCGCTAGCTTCGACGGCCTTCTGCGCAACGAAGTCACGAATACGCGGGAAAGTGTCCACGCCATAGACGTCAGGTGAAAAAGCCTGTTGCCGAATGTCGCTCTCGGAGCCGACACGCACGACCTTGGTATCCAGGGCAATGGCACCGGCCACCACAGCGACGATCGCGACCGTGATCCACTTTCCATAGCTGGGCTTCACGAATGAGGCGCCGCCGACTGCTGTTTCGACCTTGGCCATATCTTCCTCCGGCATGCAATTCTCGTTCGGCCGCGAAAAGGCTTGCGGCCGGCATGTTCTTCTCGTGTCAGTAGCTGGATGCGTCGGGCGCCCGTTAACCGCGCCCGTTCAGCACGTTCTTAGCGGCTATGCGCGACTGGATGCGCAAATGACCGGTGCTGCGTGCGGCATTGATCCGCGATGCGCTTCCGGACGACCGTCATTTCTAACGTGAAAACCATTGTTCTCCTCCCAGTCCGCGCTTGCGCGGCTTTTTCGTTTGAGGGTCCCGTTCCTGCGAACGTTGCTCCCACCCTCGCACCGGGAGAAATGCCTTCTGCATGCCTCCCGATGACAATCACTCTAGATGAAATAAATTACGTTGTCAGTAAAAAAATACATGCACATGAGATAATAGTGTTATATATAGACTGCAGAAGCTTCGTCCCGAACGGCGCATGCAGGGCTGTGCAAACAGTCAGGATCTGCGAGAGTCCGGTCAGTTGAAGCTTTCTGGGAGGAATGAAATGCAAGCCGAAATAGCGGCTCTTGAGCATGGCTCGGGCGGTGGACGCCATCATGCATAAGGGCGACATTCTTATCGGAATCGACTCCGGCACGTCCGTGGTGAAAGCGGTGGCGTTCGACCTTTCAGGCACCCAGATTGCGGTGGCTTCGGTCACGAATGCCTATGACACCGGCGCCGGAGGTGCCGCGACCCAGTGCATGAGCCGAACCTGGCAGGACTGTGTCACAGCCCTGAAACAGCTTGGTAATTTGGTCGAAGGCCTGAGCGGGCGGACTGTCGCGATCGGCGTGACCGCGCAGGGAGACGGAACCTGGCTGGTGGGGCGGGACAATGTTCCGGTCGGTGACGCCTGGCTTTGGCTTGATGCCCGCGCCGCACCTACTGTCAGCCGGCTGGAAGGAAATGCGCTGAACCGGGCCCGGTTCGAGGCAACGGGAACAGGGCTGAATACCTGTCAGCAAGGCGCCCAGCTTGCGCATATGGACCGGTTTGATCCGGCAAGCCTGGACCGCGCGGAAGTCGCGCTTCATTGCAAGGACTGGCTCTACCTGAACCTCACGGGTGTCCGGGCAACGGACCCGTCCGAGGCTAGTTTCACTTTCGGCAATTTCCGGACCCGGCAATATAATGATGTGGCTATCGAAGCGCTCGGCCTCAGGCACCGGCGGCATCTGCTGCCGGAGATCGTCGAGGGAACGGAAACGACCCACGGGCTGAGCGATGCAGCCGCGAAGGTGACGGGCCTTCGGGCTGGGACACCGGTTTCGCTCGGCTACGTCGACATGGTGATGACGGCACTTGGCGCCGGTGTCTACACGGGCGAAGCGGATGCCGCTTGTTCGACGATTGGCTCCACCGGTGTGCACATGCATGCCAAGCCAGCAGAAGAAGTGCACCTCAATGCTGAAGGCACAGGTTATGTGATTGCGTTACCGGTGCCGGGCATCGTCACCCAGGTGCAGACCAACATGTCGGCTACGCTCAATCTTGACTGGGTTCTCAACATTGCCGCGGACGTGATGCGCGGCATGGGACAGGATGTCTCTCACCGCGATCTGGTGTCCCACATCGAGGGCTGGCTTGCCGCCGGCAAGCCGGGAGCCATCCTCTATCACCCCTACATCTCTGAAGCTGGCGAACGCGGCCCCTTCGTCAATGCCAACGCCCGCGCCGGATTTACTGGGCTTTCCGCCGCAAATGGCTACGCGGATCTGGTGCGTGCGGTGGCGGAAGGTCTCGGTATGGCCGCCCGTGATTGCTACGCCGCAATGGGAGCACTCCCTTCCGAACTTCGGTTGACCGGAGGCGCGGCACGCTCCCCGGCACTACGTCAGATACTGGCAGCTGCGGTGAACGCACCGGTTCGCGTCTCGGCGCGGGACGAGGCCGGAGCGGCGGGTGCCGCAATGATGGCGGCGGTTGCCACCGGCGTTTATCCGGACATGCGCAGCTGCATCAGCGAGTGGGTCACGCCCTTGCTTGGACAGGCGGAAGCACCCGATCCCGGCCTGGTCCGGTCCTACGAGACTATTTTCCCGGTCTTTGCAGGTCTTCGCAGGGATCTTGCAGGCACATGGGACCTGCTCGCGAAACTGCGCACCGAGAGCCGCGACGAGACGGAACCTGCCAGCAGTGTCACCACAGGAGCATGAAATGACGAGCGAAACGCAGACGATCGATCTTTTGGTGATTGGTGGTGGCATCAATGGCGCCGGCATTGCGCGCGACGCTGCCGGCCGGGGACTGTCCGTCTGGCTCTGCGAAAAGGACGACCTTGCGCAAGGAACGTCATCCCGGTCGGGCAAGCTGGTTCACGGTGGTCTGCGGTATCTGGAATATTATGAATTCCGGCTCGTGCGCGAAGCACTGATCGAGCGGGAAGTGCTCATGAATTCTGCCAGCCATATCATCTGGCCCATGCGCTTCGTGCTGCCGCACAGCCCGGCGGACCGCCCGGCCTGGCTTGTGCGTCTCGGCTTGTTTCTCTACGATCACCTGGGAGGCCGCAAGAAGCTGCCGGGCACCCGGACGCTCGATCTGCACAGGGATCCGGAAGGCGCGCCGATCCTCGACAATTACAAACGCGGTTTCGAATATTCCGACTGCTGGGTCGACGATGCCCGCCTTGTTGTCATCAACGCATTGGATGCCTTCGAGAAAGGGGCCCGGGTTCTCACGCGTACGGCTGTTGCCAGCGCGCGCCGCGACAACGGCGTCTGGCTGGCAACATTGCGCAACAGCGAGACCGGAGAAACGTCAACAGTTCGAGCCAGGTGCATCGTCAATGCGGCAGGTCCCTGGGTATCCGATGTCATCTTGAACGTAGCCGGATCGAATTCCAGCCGGAACGTGCGGCTGGTCAAGGGAAGCCATATCGTCGTGCCGAAGTTCTGGCAGGGACAACAGGCCTATCTGGTCCAGAACGACGACAAACGGGTGATCTTCATAAACCCCTATGAGGGCGACAAGGCCCTGATCGGGACCACGGATATCGCTTATGAAGGCCGCGCCGAGGACGTGCAGGCCGAAGAATTCGAGATCGAATATCTGATCAAGGCCGTGAACAGGTACTTCAAGGCAAAGCTGCGCCGGTCGGATGTCCTGACGTCCTTCTCGGGTGTGCGTCCATTGTTCGACGACGGCAAGGGCAATCCGTCTGCCGTAACGCGCGACTATGTGTTCGATCTCGACATGACGGACAATGTCCCGCTTCTGAATGTCTTCGGCGGCAAGATCACGACATTCCGCGAGCTTGCAGAGCGCGCGATGCACAAGCTTGACCGGATCTTCCCGCAGATGGGCGGCGACTGGACGGAAACCGCCACGTTGCCTGGCGGCGAAATTCCGAATGCGGATTTCGAAAGCTTTTCGGAAACGATGCGGGAGGCTTATCCGTGGATGCCGCGCGCCCTTTTGAAACACTACGGGCGCTGCTACGGGGCAAGAACCAGCCGGATAATCGGCTCGGCCACCGCACTGGACGGGCTTGGCAGACACTTCGGCGCGCAACTCTATGAGGCCGAGGTGCGCCATCTCGTCAATGAGGAATGGGCGCAGACCGCCGATGACATCCTGACCCGGCGGACCAAACACGGCTTGCACCTGAGTGCGGATGAAAAAGCAGCCTTCTCGAGCTGGTTCAACGCCGAATACGCCGCACGCGCCGCCTGATATCCGGCTCGGACGCCTGCCATTTCCCCGACGACTGGACACTTCATGCCCCTGACGCTTTCGCTCAACACAAACCCGCTGGTCAATCGCTACGCGGATCCCGCGGATCTGATCGAGACGGTTGCACGCGACCTGAAGATCCGCGACCTGCAGCTGACGCACGAGTTCGTCAACCCCAGCTGGCCGGCGCCCCTTATCCGGCGGTTGACGCGCGAGATGTCGGCGTCACTTGCCAGGACAGGAGTGCGGGTGACCAGCGGTATGACGGGCCCCTACGGCCGTCTCAATCATTTCGGTCATCCAGATGCCGATGTGCGGCGTTATTATGTAGACTGGTTCAAGACCTTCGCCGACATCATTGGTGATCTCGGAGGCGTTTCCGTCGGCACCCAGTTCGCGATTTTCACCTACAAGGATTACGACGATCCGGTTCGGCGGGACGACCTGATCAGGATCGCCATCGATTGCTGGGCGGAGGTTGCCGAACACGCGAAGGGGGCGGGTCTGGAATATGTTTTCTGGGAGCCGATGAGCATTGGCCGGGAATTCGGTGAGACCATAGCGACCTGCCTTGCCCTTCAGGAGCGAATTTCCGCCACGCCGATGGCCATTCCGATGTGGATGATGGCCGATATCGACCACGGTGACGTGACCAGCTCAAATCCGGACGATTTCAACCCCTTTGCCTGGGCCGAAGCCGTTCCACGGGTGTCGCCGATCATTCACATCAAGCAGAGCCTTCTGGACAAGAGCGGCCATCGGCCCTTTACGGCGGAATTCAACGCCCGCGGCCAGATCCATCCCGGGCCGCTTCTGGAAGCTTTGGCGAAAGGCGGCGCCGAGGACAATGAGATCTGCCTGGAACTCAGCTTCAAGGAGCGCGAGCCAAATGACCGGCAGGTCATTCCGCAGATCGCCGAGAGTGTTGCCTTCTGGGCACCTCATATCGATACGGGCCAGCAGGATCTCAACATCTAGCTGATCGCGTCTTCGGCTATTTGCCAACGGGCTTGCGGTAGCAAGGCCCCGATATCTAAGCTATTGAAATCAGGTGACCGTCGCGGTTCGGCTGGCGGCGGCAAGCGGCATTGCGAATTATTGGGAAGGTACGCAAGGTGAGGGATATCGACCCGGAGGAATCGCTCGCGACGCGGGCTGCCTGGCTGCATTACGCCGGTGGACTGACACAGGCGGCCGTGGCAAAGCGGCTCGGGGTTGCCTCGGTCAAGGCGCACCGGCTGATCGCAAAGGCGGCTGCCGAAGGGGTGGTGAAGGTCTCCATTGATGGTGCGATCATCGAATGCGTCGAGTTGGAGGACAGCCTCTGCGACCGTTTTGGCCTCGAATTCTGCGATGTCGCCCCGGATCTGGGCGAGCCCGGCATGCCGCTGCGGGCTCTGGGCCAGGCCGGTGCGGATTTCATCCGCCGGGAAATCGAGCGCAAGGAGCACAAGGTCATTGGCCTTGGCCATGGCAGGACGCTTTCCAACGCTGTTCGTCTGATGAGCCGCATGGATGCAGGCGGTGTCCAGTTCGTGTCCCTGCTCGGCGGATTGACCCGCAACTTTTCCGCCAATCCGTACGACGTCATGCATCGCCTGGCCGAAAAGACGGCAGCGAGCGCTTTTGTCATGCCGGTGCCCTTCTTTGCCAATTCGTCGGAAGACCGGGAGGTGCTGCTCGCGCAGCGCGGGGTTCAGGACGTGTTCGACATGGCAAACGCAGCCGATATCAAGCTCGTCGGCATAGGCACCGTCGAGCCGCAGGCGCAGCTGGTCTCGTCCGGCATGATCGAACTCAGTGAGATCCAGGAAATCAAGGCCGGTGGCGGCGTTGGTGAAATGCTCGGCCATTTTTTCGATGCCAGTGGACGGACACTCGAAACGACCCTGACTGCCCGCACGCTTGCGGCCACGCTGGATGAACGGGCCGACAGTCAGATCATCGCGATTGCAGGTGGCCCTGAGAAGATCGAGGCCATTCGCGCTATCTTGCGCAGCGGACGCCTGCGTGGCCTCATCACCGACGAGACCACCGCGCATGCCCTGACCGGAGCGTGACCGGTCAGGATGCGCAGACGGCTTGATCAGCCGGCCAGAGACTTCGCCTTGCGGGTAATCCCTTCTTTCGTGATGCCGAATTCCTCGTAGAGGCGTTCGGCCGGGGCTGAAGCTCCGAAACCACTCAGGCCTATGACATTGTCTTCACTGCCGACATAACGGGCCCAGCCAAGTTTTCCCGCGGCCTCGATGGCAATGCGCGGGGCGGTGCCGAGAACTTCGGCGCGGTAGGCGTCCGGCTGGGCGTCGAACAGTTCCCACGACGGCATCGATACCACCGCAACGGCCAGTCCATCTGCTGCCAGGCCCTCTGCTGCCTCGACCGCCAGTGCGACTTCGGTTCCGGTCGCGATCAGCGTGATGTCGCGGCCCTCTCCGAACTGGCGGATGACATAGGCACCGCGTGCCGTCAGGTTTTCCTCTGTCCGCTCCAGGCGCAGTTGCGGGACAGCCTGACGGGAAAGGGCCAGAAGGCTCGGCGCATTCATGGAGCGAATGGCACAGTCCCAGGCTTCCAGCGTTTCAACCGTGTCTGCCGGTCGGAACACCGTCAGGTTGGGGATTGCCCTCAGCGAGAGGAGATGTTCGACCGGCTGATGGGTTGGGCCGTCTTCGCCAAGACCGATGGAATCATGTGTCATGACATAGATGGAGCGCAGCCCCATCAGGGCCGAGAGGCGAATGGCGTTCCTTGCATAGTCGGAAAAGACAAGGAAAGTGCCGCCGTAGGGCAGAAAGCCGCCATGCAGCGCGAGACCGTTCATGGCTGCCGCCATGGCAAATTCACGAACTCCGTAACCGATATAACGGCCGGACGCTTCGCGCGAAAACTGGCTGTTGACGGCAGGAACACGGGTCAGGTTCGATCCGGTCAGATCGGCTGATCCCCCGATCATTTCTGGCAGGGCCGGGGCAAGGGCTTCCAGAGCCATCTGGCTTGCCTTGCGGGTAGCAGCGGACCTGGGCTCTGAAAAGAGGCTGTCACGCGCACTGGAGACCGCAGCCTCATAGCCTGCCGGCAAGGTGCCGCTCACGCGTCTTTCGAATTCGCGGCGCTTGTCTTCAGGCGCACCTGCCAGCCGGCCTTCCCAGGCCTCGCGGCTGTCCTGGCCACGTATCCCGATCTTCTTCCAGCTTTCTGCGAGTTCATCCGGAATGGTGAAAGCAGGGGCCGTCCATCCGAGAGCTTTCTTGGTCGCGTCCGCTTCGTCCTTGCCAAGCGCCGCGCCATGTACGCCGGCGGTGCCTGCCTTGTTGGGGGAGCCAAAGCCGATCACCGTTTTCAGGGCGATCATCGAGGGCTTGTCGGTGGCTGCCTTGGCTGCGGTCAGTGCGGCGTCGACTGCAGAACCGTCATGTCCGTCGCACGTTTGCACATGCCAGCCACAGGCTGCGAAGCGGGCGGGAACATCCTCGGAAAAGGAAACGCTGGTTGGGCCGTCGATGGTGATGGAATTGTCGTCGTAGAGAACGATCAATTTGCCAAGGCCCAGATGACCGGCAAGGCTGATCGCTTCCTGACCGATGCCTTCCTGAAGACACCCGTCACCGACGATCACATAAGTGTTGTGATCTACGAGTTCATCACCGAACTCATCTGCAAGACGCCGTTCGGCCAGGGCCATGCCGACAGCGGTCGCAATGCCCTGGCCAAGAGGGCCGGTGGTGGTTTCGACGCCTTTGGCGTGACCATGCTCGGGATGACCTGCGGTTATCGAGCCCCACTGCCGGAAATTTCGGATCTCCTCGATCGTCATGTCTTCATAGCCGCACAGGTGCAGCAGGCTGTAGAGGAGCATGGAGGCATGACCGTTTGACAGCACAAACCGGTCCCTGTCCGGCCAGTCCGGTGTTTTCGCGTCAAACTTCAGGTGTTTGCGGAACAGCACGGTCGCTGCATCCGCGAGACCCATGGGCGCGCCCGGATGTCCGGAAGCGGCTGCCTCGACGGCATCTATGGACAACGCCCGAATACAGTTGGCGAGTTTGAAATTTTCCGGGTCCAGGGCTGCTTTCGACGATAGAAATGTGTCTGTAGTCATGAGGTCCTCCTCTGCGCTTACGGCATAGGCGTAGCGGAGGAAGTCACAAAAATAAATCACAAAATCACAAAATAACTTTGATTTTGTGATTTTGTGATGTTAGGTATCAAGCATCCGGTGAACGCCGGACGAGGAGGATTTGCGTGAAACGCGAAGAACGAAGACAGGCGATCATGGATCTGCTCGTGGAACACAGGGAAGTCGATCTCGACGACCTTGCGGAGCGATTTGCCGTCTCGAAAATGACAATTCACCGGGATCTGGACGAGCTCGAACAGGCCGGCGTGCTGCGCAAGGTGCGCGGGGGTGCCACTGCGGATTCAGGAACGCAGTTCGAAAGCGACTTCCGCATCCGGGCCCGCCAGGACGCGGCCGCGAAGGAGCGGATGGCCCGTGCGGCGCTCGAGCTGATCGAGCCCGGCATGACCGTGATGATCAACGACGGTTCGATGGCCGCAGTGCTCGGCTCGATGCTGCCGGAAAAGCGGCCGCTGACGGTCATCACCAACAACGCCGCCATTCTCGATGGTTTGCGGGATGAGCCCGGCATAACCCTTTTGGGCCTCGGCGGCGTCTATTCGGCCAAGTTCAACGGCTTTTTCGGCGTCGTTACCGAAGCGGCGCTGTCGCAGTTGCGCGCGGATATCGCTTTCGTGTCGACCCCGGCCGTAGCGGACCTCAAGGCCTTTCACATGGACGACAACGTCGTTCGTTCCAAGCAAAAGATGATGGGTGCTGCGTCTCGGCGTTGCCTGCTCGTCAATCACACGCGTTTCGGACGCACCGCACTTCATACCCTTGCCGATCTGGATCGGTTCGACTGGATCATCACGGATGACCGGCCGGCCGGAGATGCGGCGAAGGAAATCGAGGCGGCGGGGCTCAAGCTGATGATCGCAAAGGACTGAGCGAATGGCTGCCCTCACCGGAAAATGGGTCGGTACGAGCTGGAAAATGAACAAGCTGCTGGCAGATGCCAGACGGTTTGCGGACGGGCTTGTCACGTCCGACGCGGATCGGGATCCCCGGATCCAGCGGTTTGTCATCCCTCCCTTCACCGCGGTGCGCGAAGTGAAGGCGATGCTCGCAGGCACATCGGTGAAGGTCGGCGCGCAGAACATGCACTGGGAAGATGCAGGGGCGTGGACGGGAGAAGTCTCGCCGCTCATGCTGACCGATTGCGGTCTCGACATTGTCGAACTTGGGCATTCCGAACGGCGCAGTTTTTTCGGTGAAACCGATGAGGCCGTCGGCCTGAAGACCGAAGCGGCCGTGCGTCACGGGCTCGTTCCGTTGATCTGCATCGGCGAAACGCTGGCGGAAAAAGAGGCAGGACAGGCACAGGCGGTGCTTGAGGCACAGGTTCGCGCGGCTCTTGGCAATCTGTCCGATGGGCAGAAACAGGCCGAGATCCTGCTTGCCTATGAACCGGTCTGGGCAATCGGCGTCAATGGTGTGCCGGCAACGTCGGACTATGCAGACGCCCGCCAGGCGGAGATTATTGCCGTTGCAGAGGACGTCCTCAACCGGCGTATCCCCTGCCTCTATGGCGGGTCGGTCAATCCCGGAAACTGCGAAGAGCTCATTTCCTGTCCTCATGTGGACGGGCTGTTCATCGGGCGATCCGCCTGGGAAGTCGAGGGTTACCTCGACATTCTCGCCAGGTGCTCGTCGAAACTCGGAGAGGTTTGACATGAAACTTGCAATTGCGGGCGACAGTGCAGGCGAAGGCCTTGCGAAACTGCTGGCGGACTACCTGAAGGATCGTTTCGAGGTCGACGAGATCTCCAGAACGCCCGAAGGGCCGGATGCGTTTTATGCCAATCTGTCCGAGCGTGTTGCCAGCCAGGTGATCTCCGGTGCCTACGACCGGGCGATCCTGGTGTGCGGAACCGGTATCGGTGTGTGCATTGCCGCCAACAAGGTGCCGGGCATTCGCGCCGCACTGACCCACGACACCTACTCCGCCGAGCGGGCAGCCCTTTCCAACAATGCCCAGATCATCACCATGGGCGCGCGCGTGGTTGGCCCCGAACTCGCCAAATCCATCGCCGACGCCTTCCTGAAGGAAACATTCGACGTCAACGGCCGCTCTGCTAGCAATGTTGACGCGATCAATGCCGTCGATTCGAAGTATCATGCGGTCTGATCGAAATTGCTGACCCGAGGAATGATGAGACCATGCTGAGACTTCCGAACGATACGGACGTGAATGCCGAAACGCTGCAGGCGTATCTGGCAAGACAGCATGGGGCGAGCGATACTGCCGCCGTTCTTCAGGCCATTGCGGATGCGACCGGCGTCCTGGCAGACAGGCTTGCCGCAGGCCGGTTGCCGGGGGACCCCGGCGAGGTCGTCGGCACCAATGAAAGTGGCGACAAGCAGAAGGCACTCGACGTCGGTGCCCATCTTCACATGGTCGAGGTGCTGCGGGCAGCGGGTGTCCGCCAGCTGCTTTCGGAAGAAGCCGAAGAGATCATTGTTCTCAACCCGGAAGGCACGCTTGACGTTGCCATCGACCCCATCGACGGATCCGGCAGTATCGGAACAGGCGCTCCGCTCGGGACCCTGTTCTCGATCCTGCCGGCATCGGACCAGGGTTTTCTGTGCACGGGCAGATCCGTCATTGCGGCGGGATATGTTTCGTTTGGCCATTCCACAGACCTGGGGTTCAGCCTGGGCAACGGCCTTCACCTTGCTGTCTTCGACCGCGCTACGGGTGTCTTCCGCATGTTGCGGGAGAACCATCAGGTGCCCGCTAAATCAAGAACACTTGCCTTCAACGCCTCCAATGCCCGTCATTGGCCGGATGCGGTCCGGCGCTTTTCAGATGACGTTCTGAAAGGCAAGGAGGGGCGTCTTGGCGAAAACTACAACATGCGCTGGCTGGCCTCCGCGGTTGGCGAGTTTCACCGGATCCTGCTTCAGGGCGGTTTGTTCTTTTACCCAGGCGACCGGCGGCCCGGCTATGAGAACGGGCGCTTGCGTCTGGTCTATGAAGCGGTGCCGATCGCGTTTCTGATCGAGCAGGGCGGCGGCAAGGCGACGGACGGGCAAACGCCTATCCTCGACCTGATGCCCGAGAGCCTGCACCAGAACATTCCGTTGATTTTCGGGTCACCCGAAAACGTCGACATGTTCATTACCTATTGCACGGACAACACCTAAGGAGCTTTTGATGGCCCGCATCACTTTGCGTCAGCTGCTGGATCACGCAGCTGACAACGGCTACGCTGTGCCTGCGTTCAACATTTCCAACATGGAACAGGGCATGGCTGTCATGCGCGCCGCGGCCG
The DNA here is from genome assembly GCF_009363335.1 of Labrenzia sp. THAF191a. GTDB lineage: Bacteria > Pseudomonadota > Alphaproteobacteria > Rhizobiales > Stappiaceae > Roseibium > Roseibium algicola. Next base: position 414,191 of record NZ_CP045335.1, on the reverse strand, counting down.
ATTGCGATGCGCCGGTCATCCTGCAGGCAAGCAGGGGTGCACGGGCCTACGCCGGCGACAGGGTGCTGGCCCGCCTGATTGATGGTTTCGCCGAAACCTATCCCGATATTCCCGTTTGCATGCATCTGGACCACGGCAACAACCTGGCAACCTGCGTGACTGCTATCCAGCATGGCTTCACCTCCGTGATGATGGACGGTTCGCTGGAAGCGGATGGCAAGACGCCTGCCAACTATGCCTATAACGCGGGCATAACCCGGCAGGTCGTGGACATGGCTCATGCGGCCGGCGTGTCGGTGGAAGGCGAACTTGGCGTGCTCGGGTCACTCGAAACCGGCATGGGCGATCAGGAAGACGGACATGGCGCAACCGAAAAGCTGAGCGAAGACCAGCTCCTGACCGACCCGGCAGAAGCTGAACGGTTCGTTGCCGACACGGGCGTCGATGCGCTTGCCGTTGCCATGGGCACCAGCCACGGCGCCTACAAGTTCACGCGCAAGCCGGACGGCAGCGTTCTGGCAATGAATGTGATCGAGGCCATTCACGCCCGTCTGCCGAACACGCACCTCGTCATGCACGGATCGTCTTCGGTGCCGGAAGATCTCCAGGAAATCATCAATTCCTACGGCGGTGATATTCGCCCGACCTGGGGCGTTCCGGTCGAGGAAATCCAGCGCGGCATCAAGAGCGGTGTGCGCAAGGTGAACATCGACACCGACAACCGCCTGGCAATGACGGCAGCCGTACGCAAGGCCCTGACGAACGATCCGTCCGAATTCGATCCACGCAAATACCTGAAGCCGGCCATGGAGTTGATGGCGCAGGTGTGCCGCGACCGTTTCGAGGCTTTCGGAACAGCCGGCCACGCCAGCCGCATTCGCCCGCTGCCGCTGGAAGCGATGGCACAGCGCTATAACTGAACCTCACGCGTTCTTGGCCTGGCCAAGCTAGGTTTTTCGAAGGGTATCGCCGAGTTACGCCAGCTCTGCGCGGAGCCACGCGATCAACTGGTCGACGGCACTGTGCCGCGACTGTTTGGTGCCTCGGTAAACCGAGATTTCGCTTGGTCTCTTCAGGGCAACATCACAGATGGAGCGCAACTTGCCTTCGTCGATCAGGCCGTCCACCGTGCGCTTCCAGCCGAGGGCAACACCCTGACCGGCAACGGCGGCCTGAAGGACAAGCGGGTAGCTGTCGAAATAGATGACCTTCTTGTGGGCGGGTCGTGGAACGCCGACAGCTTCGAACCAGTCCGGCCAGTCAAACCAGTCCTGTGGCACCACACGGTGCGACAGGAGAGGCAAGGTGGAGACCTCTTGCGGTGTCAGCGGCAACGAAACGTCCTTCAAGAGCGCCGGAGCGCAGACCGGGAAGATCTCGTCGGATGCCGTGAACACCAACCGTGCCGCTCCGGCCGCCCGCCCGGTGGTCTGAAGGGCGACGTCAAATGGTTCGCGCGCCTCCGTCAGGGGTTCCAATGCGCTGACCAGTTGAAGCTGGATTTCAGGATGTGCCGCGTGGAAACCCGAGAGACGCGGCATCAGCCAGTAGAAAGCTTCGCATAGCTGGCATCGCAGGACGATGGTATCTGGATCGCCTGTCCCGCGGATGGCGGCAACTTCCGTGCGGATTGCCCTGAGTGCTTCTCCGACAACCTGGCCCAGGCGTTTTCCTTCCTCGGTAAGGAACACCGCGCGGTTGCGCCGCTCGAACAGGCGGACACCCAGTTCCTCTTCAAGCTGACCAATTTGCCGGCTGATGGCCGTCTGGGTCAGGCCGAGTTCATCGGCCGCGCGTGTGAAACTTTCATATCGGGCAGCAGCCTCGAACGGTTTCAGGCGGGCCAGTGAGAGGTCATCCTTATGCATGCGTTTCAATTATGTATTTCTCGAAATTTCTCATTTTTACAAAGATAGTGGACATGCTTCCATGCTGAAATGATATCTTTATTTCTGCCGAAACAACAAGCTGGATCGCTCCTTGCCGGGATCATTTCGATTACCGGAGCAGTGCTGTTGCTGTCCTTGTCCGACGCCTTGGTCAAACTGAACAGCGGCAGTATCGCGCTTGGGCAGTTGCTTCTGGTCCGCTCATTCGTCGCAGCCATTCTGCTTGGGCTGGCATTCGCGTACACAGGGCGCCCATCACAGCCCCTTCTTGCGGCAAACGTCTGGGTCTGGACGCGCAGCGTATGCCTTGCACTGATGTGGGGCTGTTACTACGCCGCATTGCCGCTGATGCCGCTGTCACTTGCGGCAGCCTGCTATTACACCGCGCCCCTGTGGATGGCCATTCTGACATCTGTCTTTCAGGGAAGGCCCGTCGGTGCAAAAGGCACGGTTGCAATTGTTCTCGGGATGGCGGGTGTTGTCATGCTCCTCCGGCCGGGAATTGATGACATGTCTCCGGCAGTGGTCTTGCCCTTGCTGGCAGGCTTCTTTTATGCGCTAGCGGCGGTCGTCACGTCGGCCAGGTGCCGGAAGGAGGCACCGCTGGCAATGGCGTTCAATCTGAACCTGGTGCTTGCCTTGGCGGGCGGTGCCTACGTGCTGGGGCTTCATCTCTTTTCCGTCCCTGCCGGGGCAGGGTTCCTGCTGAGCGCCTGGCCAGCTCTTTCAGCTGCTGCGTGGGGACTTCTGATCCTGCTGGGTCTGCTGCTTGCCCTCATCACGGTGGCCGTGGCATTTGCCTATCAGTTGGCACCGGCACCTCTGATCGGGCTTTTCGACAATGGTTACCTCGTTTTCGCGGTGGTTTGGGGTGTCGTCTTCTTTGCGGATATGCCAGACAGGGCAGATCTGGCCGGCATACTCCTCATCGGGTGTGCCGCGCTCCTCGCCTCACTGCCTCTTGCCGCAACCCGCCGCTGCCTGACCCCAAGGGAGAGTTGAACGTGTCTCTGGAAACCTGGCTTGCCTACACACTCGCTTGTGTCGTTCTGACCATCATTCCGGGACCAAGTGTCATGCTGGTTGTCGGGCAAACCTTGATGCGCGGCAAAACCGCTGCTGTGATGTGCATTCTCGGCGACGTTGTCGGAAGTATCGTTCTGACAGGCCTTTCCTTCGCAGGTGTCGGCGCCATTCTGGCCGCGTCCACTGTGCTGTTCCAGATCGTGAAATGGACAGGCGTCGTCTATCTCGCCTGGCTGGGTTACAGCCAGATCAGGGCGGCACGTCGCGACAGCGTTGCCCTTGAACCGGGCATACGCGCAGGGTCTGCGTGGGGCAGTTTCTGGGCAGGTACCCTGACGGCTATCTTCAATCCCAAGGCGATCGTCTTTTACATGGCCTTCCTCGCTCAGTTCATCGACCCGGCCGCAGACATGACGGTTCAACTCGTTGTGCTGACACTGACCTCAAGCGTTGTCGTCATGGTGCTTCTGGCGGGCTATGCGTTGATCGCCGCGCGTGCGCGCAAACTTTTTCAGACACGCCTCGCCCGGCGCCGCATGGGCTATGCCGGGGGCGGGTTCATGATCGGTGGAAGCGCCTTGATGGCGGTAACGCGCTGAAGCAGAACCGTCCGCCGGAACGGTCAGTCGTCCCGGGCTTCGGCTTCACGGCGTTCAAACGACACCAGCGAACCGTCCGGCAGAACCTGGTGAATGTCGACGGGCGCGCCCGTCTCGTCCAGCTCCACAAGGCCGATCCCCGACGCGTTCAGGATCCGGCGGCCATGTGGCGTTCCGACGGGCTTGCGCGGGATGACACGCATACCACGGCGTTTGGTGAACCAGTTCAGCGGCGAACGGGGTGAAAACGCCCATCGGTTGCCGCGATCCAGAATCTTGATCAGCTTGTCCGGCCATTTGTTCTTTATCCCGCTGCTGCAGATCTGCCAGATCTTTGATCCGTCGTCGGTCGCACCGGACAGGCTCGGTGCGGTCTGGCGCAGTTCAACGTCATAGACGAACGAGTAGTGCACATCGCCGGAGAGGATGACAAAGTGCCGGGGGGTGCCGCGGTGACCGAACACATTCAGGATCGCACTGGCGGTTCCCGAATGCGCCATCCAGTATTCCGCGTCGACAGTCAGCGGCTTGCCGGCCAGCGTGAACATCTTCTGCACCGTTTCGATCAGCTTGACGCCGAAGATCGGGGCAGCGGACACAAGCAGAACGGCGTCCTTGCCTTTCAGGTGGGTCTGAAGGTCTGTGGCTGCTTCCCAGTCCAGAAGGCCAGAGGGATTATGCGCGTTGCGTTCTGACCGCCAGCGCCGCGTGCGCGTGTCCAGAACGATCAACGGCGGGGACGTCTGCCACTGATAGTCCCACTCCTCGTATTCAAGCAGCGTGGTGATCGCGGTCTCATGCGCCTCGGACCCGGGATCGGCAAGCGCGGCCTGCACGGGCGGAAGAATGTCCGGACCGATGGTGCGTGCCCGGTTTCCCCAGGCCTGGTTCAGAGCATAGGCGACCAAGGCATTGCCGATCACCCGGCGCGACAAAGGATGGCTGTAAGCGGCCTGTTCCCACGCAAGTGACAGGTTCCAGTCGTCGGTGATGTCGTGATCATCAAAAATCATCGCCGTTGGAAGATGCGCCATGACCCGTCTGCAGGCAGGCAGATCAGCCCGGAAATCCTTTAGCGTCACCGTCTCTTCGGCGTACATCTCCGCGTCCTTGGCCTCCAGGCCTTCCGGCGCTTTCAGCTCCGGCATGCCTTGCCAGGATGCCGGCGACCAGACCAGCAGATACATGGCCAGCATTTCGCCGAGTGTGACGAGGTGGTTGCGGGCGTGCTGGGTTGTGAAAACCGGCTTTTCGGTGCCTCCGAACAGGACGTCGAACACGGTCTTGTTCTTGTAGACCCGGGGCAGAAGCGTATCGCGGTGATAGAGCAGGTTGCCGACATTCCGCAGTTCGTTGCCGGACGCAGGTAGCCCAGGCTCAACGCCGTCCAGCGGTTCGTCCGGCAGGCCCAGTTTTTCGACAAGCAGGCTGATTGCCTGCAACATCGGTCCGGCAACGTCGTCGGCATAAACCTGGTCACCGCTCATCACGAGCAGCGATGGCAAGGCGGGACTGCCGGCTGTGGTTTCGCCCTCAGGGCCAAGGGCCTGCCTCAGGACAACGTCGGCTCCGGCAAGGCCGTCCGGGGTTTGCGCATGCGGCTTGCGGCAGGACCCGTGGAACAGGGAGGTGATACGGTCCGGCACCTTGAAACAAGGCAGGTCACGTCCCGGATAGCAGAGATCGGGAGCCCACACCGTGTGGTCCTGCCACGCTTGCTCAGCTTCACCAGTCGGCTTGACGCTCAGGCGATAGGAAATCAGGACATCGATCGGCAGCGAAGTGCCCAGTTCGATATCGACGAGATGATAATAGAGGCTTTCTCCCGCCTTCAGAACCTGCCAGTCCTGATCGCCGGTTTCATAGGTCTGGTTGAGGTCCGGCTGTGCTTCGGGGAAAAACTCAAATCGAACATCGCAATGTCGGGAAGTGGCGAGCCAGACGCTAACGTTGTTCGCCGTGATATGTCGCAGGATCGGTCCCGCCAGGACTATCGGGAGACCGGCTCCAACTGTCATTCTGAACTCCTCATCCGTCTGCCAAACACACACGGTGTGAGTGCTCAACTGTCTTCGTCATTCTGATCTTGTTGACGTAGACATATGAACTGCAGCGCCTGCATCCAAGTGCCTGCAGAATACCGATTGCCCCGCGACATTGTTCGCGGGGCCGAGGAGTTACAGGAAACCGGAAGAAGAAATGCTTCCGAAAGGGCAGGCTTCAGCCTTTCACGCCCGAGGAGATCATGACGGCTTCCGTCACCTTCTTCTGGAAGATCAGATAGGCAACGGCAACGGGCATGGCACCCAGAAGCGCGACGGACATCAGACGGGCGTAATAGACGCCGAAGGCATCGTTCACCTGGGTGATGCCGACCGGGATCGTCATCTGGTTTTCCGTTGTGATGACGAGGAAGGGCCAGAGAAACTGGTTCCAGGCCATGATGAAGGTGATGATCGCCAGAGCGGTCGTGATGCCCCAGTTGAGCGGCAGGTAGATCCTGAACAGCAGCGTATAGTCACCGCCGCCATCCAGGACGACGGCCTCGCGCATTTCCTTCGGTACGGCGTCAAAGAACTGCTTGTAGACGATGATCACCACCGGAACGATGAGCTGCGGCAGGATGATGCCGGCCCAGGTGTTTATCAGGCCCATGTCGTTCATCAGGATGAACTGCGTCACCACAAGTGCCTGCGAGGGCACCATGAAACTGGCGAGCACCACGCCGTAAAGCAGCCTCCGGCCGGGAAAGCGCATCTGGGAGATGGCATAGGCGCACATCATTCCGGAGACAATGACAACCAGCGTGATGATCACGGATGTGCCGATGGAGTTCCAGTACCAGTTGAGCAGCTTGGTATCGAACAGAACGTCGATGTAGGAGGCCAGGTTGAACTCGTCGGGAATGACACCCGCGCCCTCGCTGACGACCCTTTCCTCGGTGCGGATCGAGGTAATGAACGCCCAGTAGAGAGGGAAGATCCAGATGGCCGCCGCCAAGAGGCTGCCGATGCCCAGAACCCAGTTTTCCAGTTTGCGGGTCTTCATTGCTTGTTCCCTCCCGCGCGCAGCAACTGAAACTGCAGCACCGACACGACCACGATCAGCACAAACAGAACAAGGGCGATGGCAGAGGCATAGCCGCCGTGGTTCAACTGGAAGGCTTCCCGGTAGACCATCAGAAGCAGAACGTAGGACGAATTGAACGGTCCGCCGGACGACAACAGGTAGATCTGGTCGAAAATCTTGAGCTGCAGGATCAGCTGAAGGGTCAGAACAAGGGCGGTTACCGGCCAAAGCAGGGGCCAGGTGACCTTGGTGAACAGTTGCCAGCGTGTCGCCCCGTCCAGTGCCGCTGCTTCATAGTAATCGCTGGAGATGTTTCGAAGGCCCGCGATGAACAGAAGTACGTTGAAACCGTTGGTCCACCAGATTGTCACCGTGGCGACCGTCGGCATGACCCAATAGGGGTTCTTGAAGACCGGTACCGGTTTACCGGTAAAGAACGCGAACACCGGCTGCAGCACGCCAAACTGGAAGTCCAGCATCCAGGCCCAGATTTGCGTCACCACCGACACGGGCAGAATGTAGGGAAGAAAGAAAAGCGCGAGGATCAGCGCCTGAAGCGGCCCCTTGAGGCGCGTGATCATCATTGCAATGGCAAGGGCCAGTGCGGTCGTTGGAACGACGGTCAGGAGAACGAAATAACCGTTGTTCTTCAGAGATGTATAGAAGAGGTTGTCGGTAAGCAGCCGTTTGAAATTGGCAAGGCCGACCCATTCCCCCGGACCGATCAAAGGCGCGTTGGTAAAGCTCAGCTCGATCATCCGGATCGTCGGATAGAGAAAGACCAGCACGAAGGTCAGGACAAAGGGCGCGATGAGCGTCATGGCGACCGCCACTTCCCTGCGCCGGTTGGTAATCATGGCCACTTGAGTAATCGTCCTTTTCTCGCCGCAGGAGACGCCTGCCGCATATTGTGTGCGTGCGGCAGGCGTCCCGGGCAAAGCCTTCGTCTATTGAAGCTTCGACTGAAGCTCGTCTTTCATCTGCTGTGCTGCCTGCGCGGGCTCCAGATAACCATGCATGGCGGGCGAGATGATGTTGATGGCTGCATCATAGACAGGCGAGGCCACCCCTGCGATCGGCGACCTTGGATCGTAGGCCGCGGTTTCGGCGAGTGACGAATAGGTGGCGTTGGGTTCCATTTCCCCGAATTCATCGCTGGTCGCGACAGGTTTGTAGGCTGGAATATGTCCTGCCCCGGCCCAGGAGATCGAGTTCTTCTCCATCCAGCCGATTGCGGTCATCACCGCCGCGCGTTTTTCCGGGCTCATTTCCGTTCCCTGAGGAATGGCGAAGGCGTGGGAATCCGCCCAGGTGGCCGTGGTTCCAAGCAGCGTCGGAATTTGTACCGCACCCCAGTCGAACCCGAGCGTTCCCTTTTCCGCCATGTCGACCATGGTCGGCACTTCCCAGACGCCGTTCATGTGAAAAGCGGCCTTGCCGGACGTGAACAACGCAACGGAGGCTTCGTATTCGGCCTGCTCCGGCTGCCAGCTCTGCTTGTGCCAGTTGGTCATGATCTCGATGGCATTGGCGGCCTTGTCCAGATTGTCGCCTGCCAGAACCTCGCCGTCGGTGATCAGCTCGCCGCCTTGCTGCTTGAGCAGGGTGAAGAAGACCCGGTAGGTGCCGCCGTCATCACCTGTTGCGTAGGAGACGGGAGCTTCGGAGCCGTTTTCCTTGGCAAGCGCAAGCGCTTCCTCGAAATCGGCGAGGCTTTCAATGCCGGTCAGATTGCCCTGGTCATCGAGGAAGCGGGATCCTTCGAAATAGGTCTTGTTTACGTAGAGCACGATGGCGTGGATATCGAACGGCACTGCGTGGAGCTTGCCGTCCGCATCGCTCGCGGCGGCAATGGCTGCCGGGAAGAAGTCATCCTTGCTGAGACCGGCGGTGGCAAGATCTTCATCACTGATCACGTCCAGCACATTTTCCTCAAGCCCGAGCGGCATGCGCGACAGGTGATAGGTCATCACGTCCGGGCCCTGGCCAACGGCAACGGAAGTGCGCACCTTGGTGTAGAAGGGCACGCCCCATTCCAGAGTGGTTCCGTTGATCTTGACGTCCGGATGTTCTTCGTTGAAGCGTGCGATCAACGCTTTCATGCGAACGCCGTCACCACCGCTCAGAAAGTCCCACCAGGTGATGTCCTGCTGGGCAAATGCCGGCAGGCTGGCAAGGCTCATCGCCCCCGCTGCCAGAAGTGTCTTAAGGTATTTCATCGACTCTTCCTCCCGTATGAAAAACCGGCATTTCCCATCAAGGCCGGTTCAAAGGTACCAGGCAGACAGAAGGTCTACCGAATACGCTGGTCCTGCTCGTTGAAGACCAGAACCTGTTCAGGTGTGCAGGTGAGCTTGATTGCCTCACCGCCCCCGGCATGGCGGCTGCCGCGCCATTCAACGACGATCTCGCGGCCGTCCGGCATATGCGTGTGCAGGTAGGAAACACCTCCCAGGTCCTCCGCCATTTCCACGGTCACGGGAATGCCCTTGTCCGCGCTGGTCAGGTGTTCCGGACGCAGTCCGACGGTGATCCGGCTGTCGGCCGGAAGATCGCCGGAAACTTTCGCCAGCAGGACTGCGTCCGTTCCGTTGATGGCAATGCGCAGGCAATCGCCTTCCCGGCCGAGCACTGTTGCCGGCAGAAAGTTCATGGCCGGCGATCCGATGAAACCGGCGACGAATTTGTTGTCGGGGTCGTCGTAGAGATCGAGTGGTTTTCCAGCCTGTTGCACGACACCCTGTTTCAGCACGAAGATCCGGTCGGCCAGTGTCATGGCCTCCACCTGATCGTGGGTGACATAGATCATCGTCGCGCCGATCTGCTTGTGCAGCCGGGCAAGTTCCAGCCGCATCTGGACGCGCAACTCCGCATCCAGGTTCGACAGAGGCTCATCAAACAAAAACACCTTGGGTTGGCGCACGATCGCCCGTCCGATCGCAACTCGCTGACGCTGGCCTCCGGACAGTTGAGACGGCTTCTTCTGCAGCTGTTCCTCAAGCTGGAGGATGCGGGCCGCCTCCATCACCTTGTCGTGCACGTCCTGTTTCGGCGCCCGTTTCAGACGCATGGAAAAGGCCATGTTCTCGAAGACGGAAAGATGCGGATAAAGCGCATAGGACTGGAAGACCATGGCAACGCCGCGTTTGGCCGGTTCCTGCCAGGTCACATCGGTGCCTTCGATCGAGATCTTGCCGCCGCTTGTGTCCTCAAGGCCTGCGATCATCCTCAGCAATGTCGATTTTCCGCAGCCGGATGGACCGACAAAGACCGCGAATTCACCCGTCGGAATGTCCATGCTGACATCATGGATCACCCCGACCGGGCCGAAGACCTTGCGTATGTTGCGAAGCTGAACCCCCATTGCATGGATCCCCTCAGCCGACGCTCAACCGCAGGACATTATAGGAAAGCGGCGCAAGCTTGCCCTTGAGCTGACCATCCTCCACGCCAACGCCTGTCCCCTTGCCGGGAACCACGTTGTCCGGCTTGTCCGGACCGTTGGTGTCATTGAGGCCGTAGCCTTCCATGGACAGATGTTCGGCCAGGGACGGCGAGCCGAAACCCGTCAAGGACACGTCGAGATCGGCCGTTTCGGTCAGATGCCGGTTCAGGACGAAAAGCGTCAGTGTGCCTGCTGCCTTGTCGTGTACCCCGGCAACGTCGAGGTAGCAGACATCGTCGGCAACGGAGCAGTCGTAGGTCGGTGCATCCACGGCAACGTTTAGCGCATCACCGCGGCCGTAAAGAGACGCGAACTGATAGGGGTAATAGATGGTCTGGCGCCAGGCGGGCCCGCCCTTTTCCGCCCGGATCGGGGCGATTACGTTGACCAGCTGGGCAATGCAGGCAATACGCACACGGTCGGAGCGGCGGATGAACTCGTTGAGCAGGCCGGCGACGAAGAGGGCGTCCTCGAAGTTGTAGTTCTCTTCAAGCAGCGGCGGTGCTTCCGGCCAGTCCCATTCCTTGATGCGGCGGCTGTCGTCCTCGCGGATGTGGTACCACACATTCCACTCATCGAAGCAGATATGGACGTCGTTCTTCGCACGCTTCTTGGACTTCACGTAATCGATGACACCGCCAATGGTCTGGATGTAGCGGCCGGTTTCCTCGATCTTGCCGAAGTAGTTGAGCGTGTCCTTGCTCTTGTTGCCGAAATACTTGTGCAGAGAGATGTAGTCGACGTTCTCGTAGCACTCTTCCAGGACTTCGCGTTCCCATTCGGGATAGGTGGGCATGCGGTCGTTTGAACTGCCGCAGACGACCGCCTCGATCGTCGGGTCGAAGCCTTTGAACGCCTTGGCCGTCTCGTTGGCCAGCCGGCCGTATTCCGTGGCGACCTTGTGGCCGATCTGCCAGGGGCCGTCCATTTCGTTGCCGAGGCACCACATCTTGACCCCGTAAGGATCCTCGCGGCCGTTGGAACGACGTAGGTCGGACCATTGGGTGCCGCCGGGAAAATTCACATATTCCAGGAAGTTGCGTGCCTCTTCCAGACCACGCGAACCCAGGTTGACGGCCAGCATCATCTCGATGCCGGCCTGTTCCGCCCAGATCGCGAAATCGTCGATACCGACCTGGTTGGTTTCCTTGCTGCGCCAGGCAAGATCGAGGCGGACGGGGCGCTTGTCCTTCGGGCCGATGCCGTCTTCCCAGTTGTAGGCGGAAACAAAGTTGCCGCCCGGGTAACGAATGGCCGGGATCCTGAGGTCCTGTACGAATTTCAGCACGTCCTTGCGAAAGCCGTTGGCATCGGCCTGCGGATGGTCAGGTTCATAAATGCCGGAATAGATCGCCCGTCCCATGTGTTCAATGAATGCGGAATAGAGCCGCTCATCGATGGAACTGATCCGGAAATCCCGATGCACGGTGACGCGTGCCTTCATTCGCATTCTCCCAGAAATATATATCGAATAAATCGATATGAATCTTTATTTCTGATAAGAATGCGAGCTTGGGGAAAATTGTCAACTGGACAATGTTGTTGCGGTGCAACCAGAAGTGAATGTCCCGACGTCTTTTCAAGTGCAGTTTCGGTCAATTGCGGGTGTGCAGTCGCAAAATAATGTCCTGATCGTAATTGCCGAAACCGCGGCCGAAGACGTTGATTCCGCCCGGGTGCCGTCCTTCGGCCTTTACCTCGATCTTCAATCGAACCGACCGGTGTTCGTCGAGCTGGAGGTCTTCTGTCTTGACATCAGAGATCTTGTGACCGTCCACGAAGGTGCCGTTCCTGCCGACACTCCAGGTCTTCAGCATGCCGTACTGCGAGCCGGAAAGCTTCCACCAGTCGGGTGTGTAGGCCCCGCGCTTGTCGCCGAAATCACCCGGGGACGTCCAGACGCCGATCTCCTTGCCGTTGATCGACAGGACGATGTCTGAGGGCCAGTTGCTCATGGTGCCCGGCACCTCGGAACTCACCTCCATCACAACGTCCAGACCGTCGATCTGCTTGCCAGTCAGCTTGGCATTGTTGGGGAACTGATATTCGACGAAGCCACTGGTAAACCACAACAAAGCCGTTTTCATCCGCTCCGGATCCATGAAAGTTTCCGGCACATCGAGAAGGCCGATGATCCCTTCTGTCGAGCAGATGCCGCAAGGAGCTGTGACGAGGCTGTTGGTGTAAAGGCCGAGCGGCATCGATACTTCGATCTGGTTCGGCTCGATGCGTTCTTCCGACGAGCGGAAGGCCAGGATGATCTCATCGTAGATGGCGAAGGTCGTCTTCTGGCTGCCCTTCTTCGCCCGCTGCACTTCCGTTCGCACCAGGCCTGCTTCTTCCAGAACCTGGATGTGGGTGGACACGGAGGATTGCGGCATGCCGGAAGCTTCCGAAAGCGCGTTGATGTTCATCCCGGGTGTCCGTACCAGCTCCTGCAACAGGTGCAGGCGAGGCTGGGAAGCGATCGCCTTCATGGCGATCTTGTCCTTGACGGGATCGACGATCAGAAAATTTGCGCGCATGGGTTGTCCCCGGCTGTGAATCTGGAACAGCTATTTGTATCGCTTTTTTCGATAATTACAATTGCTGTTTCACTGCGCCGGTACGTAAGACCGATTTGAACCATCCGGCAGACAGAGTGCAGGCCGCCGGCAGTGTCCTTGCAAACTCATGAATCCAGCCGCAGCTGGGTGAGGGCGCGCTTGATTTCGTTGCCGAGCAACCGTTCGGGCGGCGAGATGCCGGAAGAAGCGGACATGACGACGCCAATGCGCAGGTTGGACAGGATGTCATGCATCAGTGGCACGAACCGGAGAATGCCCTGGTCGATTTCGTCAATGAAACCGATCTTGGTGTAAAGGCCGAGGCCTCGGCCGGCCAGGATCATCTGTTTTGCCACGTGCAAGGTGTCGGTAAAGCAGTTGGTCGAGAGGGCGGAGGACATGCCCGAGATTGCCTGGTCGATGATCGAATTGCGACCGCGCGCATCTACGGTGCGCACCATTTTCTGGCCGGAGAGTTCCTCTATGGCGAGGTTTGTTCGGCCCGCGAAGGGATGGTCGGATCGCATGATGATGCCGATCGGCGCGGTCTTATCGGAAATTACCCGAACGTTTGGATGCAGATCGAAGGTGAAGGTAATGCCGATATCGGCAATTCCGCCCGCGACAGCGGTGATGATCTCGTCCGGCTGCGCGGTGGTGATCGAATAGGTGACCTGCGGATAGATCCGGTTGAAGTCGAGCAGGATACGAGGCAACAGCCCGTAGGTTACGGAATCGATGGCGGCAATGTTGAGGTGCCCGGACCGAAGGTCGCGGATATCGTCCAGCATGGTGCGGGTGCGTTCATAGTCCTGCAGCGTCTTGCGGCAGTGTTCCAGGACGATGGCCCCGGCATCGGTCAGCGTCACGCCTTCGGGGGTGCGCTCGAACAGGCGAACGCCCATCTCGTTCTCGGTGCTGATGATCTTCCGGTTCACCGTGGTGGAAGACACGTTCAAAACCGCAGATGCCTTGCGGATGGAGCCCTGGCGGGCGACTTCGTCGAAATAACGCAGAAAATTCGAATGCACGATGTCCCCCCGGACAGAGTGGCAAACAGTGCATCACAAAGTGCGGTGCATTTTATGCATCACCGTTAGCATGTTTTTGCACTTTTTGCACCGTGCATCTTCCCGTTAGAGTTCACTGTGAAGTCGGCAAGGGGAACAGTCGGCCACAAACCGCCCAATCTCAAATGAGGGGGACCAACAGTATGTCATACCTATTCTCGAATGGATTGAACCGCCGCTCGATGCTCAAGACCATGGCCGCAGGCGCTGGTCTGGCAGGCGCCGGAACACTTGTGAATATCGTACCAGGCTTTGCTCAGGACACCTTCAAGGTTTCCATGCAGCTCGGCTGGCTGGCCGGTAACGGCAACCTGGGAGAAATCGCGGCCGACAAGCTGGGCTATTTCGCGGAAGAAGGTCTTGAATTCGAAATCGTGCCGGGGGGGCCGAATGTCGATGGTGTGGCGTCCGTCGCTTCCGGGCGGTCCAATCTCGGCCAGGTGTCTTCCAGCCCCTCTCTCATGCTGGCGCGCTCGGCGGGCATTCCGGTGAAATGTATTGCCGCCGGTTACCAGCAGCACCCCTACACGTATTTCTCGCTCAAGAAGAACCCGATCAAGACGCCGCAGGACATGATCGGCAAGACCATCGGCACCCAGGCGACCGGACGGATCCTGTTCCGCGCGCTTCTGGCCAAGAACGGCATATCCGAGGCCCAGGTTGAACTGAAGGTCATCGGCAGTGACATGGCGCCGCTGCTGACGGGGCAGGTCGATGCGATTACCGGCTGGAAGACAAACGTCAACGCGCTTTCGATCCTTGGGGACCAGCGTGTCGACATGTCTCTGTGGGATGCGGGCATCCAGCTTTATGCCAACCCCTTCTACACCACGGACACTGTGCTGAACGAGCATGGCGACAAGGTGCAGGCCATGATCCGCGCCATCTCGCGCGGCTGGGGCTGGGTTCGTGAGAATCAGGAAGAAGCCGTCAACTATCTGGTCGAGCGCCTGCCGAACCTGGACAGGGAAAGCGAATTGAAGGCGGTGCCGCTGGTGGTCGGATATTCCTTCAACGAAAAGACCGCCGAAAACGGCTGGGGCACCATGACACGCGAAAACTGGCAGGCCCAGATCGAGACTTACGAAAATCTCGAGCAATTCGCGAACGGGGCGCCCGCCGTCGACGATGTGATGACGCTGTCGGTCCTGGAGAGCACCGCAGACAGCCGCCCGAAGGTCGGTTAAGGCCATGGAAGCGGTATTGGAAAATCTGGACGCAGGCACATTGGTGCCTGCAGCCAGCCTGCGCAATGCCTGGGTCAAGTTCGGTCAGTTCACCGCGATCCAGGACATCAGCCTGGAGATCGAGGCGGGAGCCTTCTATTCCATCCTTGGTCCGTCGGGTTGTGGCAAGTCGACCTTGCTCAGGCTGGTGTCTGATCTCATCCCGCCTGCATCCGGGGACGTGTCGATCTTTGGCAAGACGACCGAGGCTGCCCGTCTGGCACGGGAATTTGCCTTCGTGTTTCAGGACGCGACGCTGCTGCCCTGGCGCACGGCATTGGAGAACGTCCAGCTTCCCCTGGAAATGGGGCAGAGCCGCGGGATCCAGATCCCCGTCAGCGACAAGTCGCCGATGGAGTTGCTTGAGCTGGTCGGTCTCAAGGGCCGCGAACACGCACTGCCGCACGAGCTTTCCGGAGGCATGCGTCAGCGTGTGGCGATTGCCCGTGCACTGGTCTGCAAGCCGAAGCTGTTGCTGATGGACGAGCCCTTCGGTGCGCTCGATGAGATGACCCGCGACCACCTGAACCTTCAGCTTCTGAAGGTCTGGGAGGAAACCGGCGTGACGATCCTGTTCGTAACCCACTCGATCCCGGAAGCGGTCTTTCTGGGGCAGAAGGTGCTGATGCTCAAGGCGCATCCGGGCCGCCTGCACGAGATCGTCGATATCGATCTGCCATATCCGCGCACCACCGAGTTGCGGGATACGGCGGAATTCACCCGATACTCCGCGCATTTGCGCAAACTTCTGGAGGCGTGCTGATGACTGCCGTCGACGAAACGATGGGCATGCCGGTGGATGATGACGCTGCCGAAAAGGCCATGGCGCGCAGGGCACGGCTGACTGCTGTCGCGACCCCGGTGCTGACTGCGGTCGGCCTGATCGCCACCTGGGAAATCGGCGTCCGGGCCTTTGGAGTGCCGAGCTACATCGCCCCGGCTCCGAGCGAAGTCGCGACAACGCTGGTGACCGAATTTCCGCAGTTGATGCGGAACTTCTGGCCAACACTGTTCGAAAGCGTGCTCGGCTTTGTCGTCGGCAACGTGGCTGCAGTGCTGATCGCGATCGCCTTCGTGCACAGCCGGATGGTGGAGCGGGCGTTCTTCCCGATCGCGGTGTTCATCAACACCATTCCGATCCTGGCCATTGCCCCGATCCTGGTTCTGATCTTCGGAGCCGGCTTGACCGCAAAGGTCGTCATCGCTGCCCTGATCTGTTTCTTCCCGACACTGGTCAACATGGTGCGCGGCCTGCAGTCGGTCAGCCCTCAGGCGCTGGAGCTGGCACGGATCCTGTCCGCCTCCAAGTCGGAAGTGTTCTGGAAGATCCGCCTGCCGTCTTCGCTGCCGTTCCTGTTTTCGGCACTGAAGATCGCGGCCACCACCTGTGTCATCGGCGCCATCGTCGGGGAATGGGTTGGCGCGGATGTCGGGCTGGGTGCGTTGATCATCGATGCAACGTTCAATTTCCGCTCCGCCTTGCTCTACGCGACAGTCTTCCTGTCGTCGGGCCTGTCGGTGCTGATGTTTGCCGCTGTTTCCATTGCCGAACGCATGATCGTGCGGTGGTGAAGCGGATCTGAACCAAACGAAAATCTTAACTGAAACCGGGCCGTCGCTTGGCGGCCCAACGGGAGGAGTGCGCCGAAATGAGCACCAACACAACGCAGATTTCCTTGACCCGCAATGAGCAGGTTCCGGTCGTCGCAGACTGCGACGTGGTCGTCATCGGCGGTGGCCCCGCCGGCCTGAGTGCCGCCGTATCGGCTGCCAGAAACGGCTGCTCGGTGACCCTGCTCGAGCGTTACCATCACCTTGGCGGCATGGCCTCCGGCGGAATGGTTCTGGTGCTCGACGACATGGTCAACGAGGGCAATGAAATCGTCACGACGGGCATCGTCAACGAATTCGTCGACCGGATGTCGGCTCAGGATGGCGCAGTTTTTCCGCCGCCGGAAGATTGCCTGACCAACTGGGAAGTGTGGAAGAAGTGGTCCCGTTGGGGCTGCATCGATTTTCATCAGACCGGCATGCCTCAGCCGATCATTCACGCAGTTGCCTTCGACCCCGATTGCTGGAAACGGGTGAGCCTCGACCTGGCTCGTGAGGCAGGTGTCAATTTGCGCCTGCATTCGTGGTTTTCCGAAGCAATGGTGGAAGACGGCCGTGTGACCGGCGTGATCTGCCAGACCAAGCTTGGCCGTCAGGCGATCAAGGCGAAGATGGTGATCGATGCCAGCGGCGATCTGGATGTTGCATCGTCCGCAGGGGCGTCTTTCCAGACCGGACAGTACATCGTCACGACCGTGTTCCGCCTGTGCGACGTCGACACGGACAAGGCAGAAGCCTTCGAGTTCGAAAATCCGGAAGAATACAAGGCCCTGGACCGTCAGGTGCGCCGGGTGATCGGTGGCGCCTGGGGCATGTGGTGGCTGAAGACGCCGCTGCCGGGCATCGTCTGGTGCAACTGCCCGCACATGCCGGGGTATGACGGTCTGTCGCCGGAACACATGCTGGCGGCGGAAGTCGAAGGCCGCGAGCGCATGATGAAGCTGCTCGCCTTCGTGCGCGCCAATCTGCCCGGTTTCGAAAACGCCAAGATGCTGGGTGCCGCGGAACAACTCGGCATTCGCCAGACCCGTCTGTTGCAGGGCGAATATGTGGTCACCCGCGATGACGTGCGCTCCCGCCGTCATTTCTCCGACAGCGTCTGCCGGGGCAGGGACTACTACACGCCTTACAGGGCCCTGCTGCCCAAGGGCATCGACAACATGATCGTTGCTGGCCGCCACTACTCGGTTGAAAGCGAAGCCCAGAAGCTTTCGCGGGAAATACCGCCGTGCATGGCGCAGGGCGAAGCCGCGGGCGTCGCCGTTGCGGTCGCTCTGGAACAGAACTGTGCACTGCGCGACGCCGACGTTGCCACGATCCAGAAACGCATGCGTGCCCAGGGCGCCGACCCCGGCGACATCCCATCAGCAAATGCGCTCGTCGAAGGCACCGTCGCTGCAGAATAAAAAGGATAACAAACGTGAATACCCAAGCTTTCCCACTCTCCGGTGTCCGCATTCTGGACTTCACCCAGGTCATGCTGGGGCCATGTGCAACCCAGATGCTGGCCGACTTCGGCGCGGACGTCATCAAGATCGAGCGCCCCGGTGCAGGCGACCTGTCGCGGCACTTCTTCGACGTGCGGTCGGAAGAGGGCATGAACAACGCCGTCTTCTCGTCGCTGAACCGTAACAAGCGGTCTGTCGAGATCGACACCAAGTCCGATGAGGGCAAGCAGATGGTGTACGATCTGGTGCGCAACGCGGACGTGGTCGTCGACAATTTCCGCGCCGGTGTCATGGACCGTCTGGGCTTCGGCTATGAGGCGCTCAAGGCGATCAATCCCCGCATCATTTGTGCATCCGGAACGGGGTTTGGCGAGAAGGGCCCCTATGCCCACAAGGGTGGGCAGGACGTTCTGGCCCAGGCAATGAGTGGTGTCATGGAAAAGACCGCCGACCCGTCGATCGAGCGGTCCATCTATCCCACAACCTTGTGCGACTATACGGCAGGCATGCACCTGGTTCAGGGCATTCTGGCGGCCTTGCTGGCAAGGACGAAGACCGGCCGTGGCCAGCGTGTTTCCGTGTCGCTCTACGATTCCATGATCGCGATGCAGATGCAGGAAGCCGCACAGTGGACCAAGCATCGTGAAGTGCTGAACTGGGCTGCCATGCCCTTGACCGGTGTCTTCGACACCACCGACGGTGCTCTGGTGGTGGTCGGTGCCTTCAAGGCAAATCCGCTGCGCGACATCTGCACCGCGCTTGGCATTGAGGACCTTTCACCCACCTATCCGGATCTCGCCAGCCAGCGTGCCAACAAGCCCTATCTGCAGGACCGGTTCCGGGCCGTCTTCGCAACGGACACGACGGCGCACTGGATCGCCAGGCTGGAAGAGCAGGACCTGCTTTGCGCACCCGTGCGGGCGCTCGGAGAGGCACTCGAAGACCCGCAGACTGCCATCAACGGCATGCTGCTGGATTTCGACCATCCGGTCCTTGGCCCCTTGAGGGTCGTGGGGTCACCCGTGCACTTGAGTGAAGCCCCCCTGAAACTGCGGCACGCGCCGCCGCGCCTGGGCGAACACACCGACGAAGTCATTGCGGAGTTCGGCCTGCAACAGGTGGCAGGGGCGGCGGAATGAGTGTCCTTTTCACCCTCGAAAACCATGTCGCCCGGGTTGTCATAGACCGCCCGGAGCGCATGAACGCGGTCGACAGGGCAACTTCGGACGAGCTGGAAACCATCTGGCGGAAGATCGAAGCCGATCAGACCGTGCGCTGCGTGGTGTTGACCGGTTCGGGTGAACGTGCCTTTTCCGCCGGTGCGGACCTGAAGGACAGCAACGGACTGAGTGGGCTTGAATATTGGGCGTCCGCAAACCCGCTGGGGTTCGGCGGCATCGCCCTGAGGCGATCCTTGAAGGTGCCGGTGATTGCCCGCGTCAACGGTCTTGCGCTCGGCGGCGGCATGGAAATGGTTCTTGGCTGCGATATCGTGATTGCCAGCGATACGGCCAGGTTCGGCTTGCCCGAAGCAAAGGTGGGCAACCTTCCGCTGGCAGGCGGGATGACGCTGCTTCAGCGTCTCGTCCCCCGCAATATCGCTGTCGGTCTGATGATGACCGGCCGGATGGCAAGCGCTGTGGAGATGGAGCGCTACGGGCTCGTCAATGCCGTCGTGCCGCAGGACGAACTCGATGCGGAAGTGGACCGCTGGATTGCCGACATTCTGGCAAGTGCGCCGCTTTGCGTGCAGGCGATCAAGGCCACGGTACGCGAAACCGGTGAAATGCCGCCCGACCAGGCACAGGCCGTGCGGTCTCCCGAACTGATCGCCGCTCTCACATCCGAGGATTCCCTCGAAGGGGTTCGGGCGTTCCGGGAAAAGCGCGCGCCGGTCTGGCAAGGCAAATAAGTTGAGAGATCAAGATGGCGCTGATCATCAAGAGCGAATGCATTGATGTGAAGGACGGGATCTGCACCACGTCCTGTCCGGTCGACTGCATCTATGAAGGCGAGCGGATGTTCTACATCCACCCCGAAGAATGCATCGAATGCGGCATGTGCGAGAGCATCTGCCCTGTCGACGCGATCCGCTACGACGACGAGGTGACCGGTGCGGACCGGGCGTTCATCGAGATCAACAAGGATGTGTTCCAGGGTCCGGACGGAGGGCTGGTTTCGCCGGGTGGCTGGACCAGGGGCGATACGCCTTTCCGGGACCACCCTGCGGTGCGGGATTTTTTCAAACGTGATTTTGAGGAACAGACGACATGAAGGGGATAGTTGCGGCGGTGCCGACACCGCTCGATGCGCATGGCGCACCGGTGAAAGATACCTTTCTGGAACATTGCGCCTGGGCGCTGGCCAACGGGTGCGATGCCCTGAACATCCTGGGAACGACCGGTGAGGCGAATTCTCTCGGTCTGGCCCATCGCAAGAAGGTGATGGCCTGGGCGGCCGAGGCCTTTGACACGAGCCGTCTTATGGTCGGCACGGGTCTGACGTCGCTTGAGGACACGCTGGACCTCACGCGCGCAGCTGCCGACATGGGCTATGGCGTCGCGCTGGTCCTGCCGCCGTTCTACTACAAGCCTGTCACCGAGGAGGGGCTGGTTGCCTGGTACGAAGCGCTGGACCGGGCACTCGGCGCGACACCGATCGAGATCTATTTCTATAATTTCCCGCAGATGACGGGCTTGAAGATACCCGCGGATGTCGTCGAGTGTCTGGCAAAGACCCATCCGAAAAGGTTCACGGGCATCAAGGATTCTTCCGGCGATCTCGACTATTGCCGGGAGCTTGTCCGGCGGCTGCCAGACCTGAAGGTGTTCCCAAGTTCTGAAACGGCGCTCGCGGAAGGGCCTGGAGCCGGGTTTGCAGGGTGCATTTCCGCCACCGTGAACATCAGCGCGCCCCTTTGTGCACGGCTCCTGCAGGATCCTGCAAACGAGGCAGTGGCTGGCCGGGTCGCCAGCATACGGGCGGACATTGCTGCCCATCCGCTGGTTCCGGCGGTCAAATATCTTGTCGGCCGGCGCGCTGATGAAAGTACCTGGAACCGTGTCCTGCCTCCCTTTCAACAACTGGACGATGGCGCACGCGGGTCTCTCGACCGCATTGCCGAAACCCTTTGAAACCGGAATTCCAATGACAAAGCACGACAATCTGATCGGCGGCAAATGGCTGCCTTCCAACACCTATTCCGAAAACCGCAATCCTTCGAACACCGATGATGTCGTCGGCCTTTATGCCCAGGGAAGCGTTGACGATGTCGATGCCGCCGTCACGGCAGCGCGCAAGGCCGCGCCAGGCTGGGCAGCGGCAACGCCGCAGACACGCCATGATCTGCTGGAAGCGGTTGGGCGAAAGTTGGCGGAACGGGCCGAAGAATATGGCCGCCTGCTGTCGCGCGAGGAAGGCAAGACGCTGGCGGAAGGCATCGGCGAAACCATGCGCGCCGCCCAGGTTTTCAAGTTCTTTGCCGGTGAAGCGCTGCGCGTGACCGGCGATATGCAGGCCTCCGTGCGGCCCGACATCGACGTTGAGGTTACGCGTGAGCCGGTCGGTGTGATCGGCCTGATCACCCCGTGGAACTTTCCCATCGCCATTCCGGCCTGGAAGGCGGCACCTGCGCTGGCCTATGGCAATTGCGTCGTTTTGAAACCGGCGGATCTGACGCCGGGCTGCGCTCATGTGATCGCAACTCTGCTGGATGAATGCGGCTGTCCACCCGGTGTCTTCAACCTGGTCATGGGGCGCGGTTCTGTTGTTGGCGAGGCCATCGTCACCCACCCGGATGTCGATGCGGTTTCCTTCACCGGGTCCGTTGCCACGGGAAGCCATATTGCCGAAGTGTGCGGACGGCTTAAACGCAAATGCCAGCTTGAAATGGGCGGCAAGAACCCGATGGTGGTGCTGGATGACGCCGATCTGGATGTCGCCGTTTCCGCATGCTTGAACGGGACGTTCTTTTCCACCGGCCAACGCTGCACCGCGTCCTCGCGCATGATCGTGCAGGCGGGAATTCACGACGCTTTCGTTGAGAAACTGCAAACAGCAATGCTGGCCTTGAAGGTCGGGGATGCGCTTGATCCCGCTACCCAGATTGGACCGGTGGTCGACGAAAAACAGCTCTCTTCGAACCTTGCCTATGTGGACCTCGCCCGGAAAGAAGGCGCAAAGGTGATTGGCGGCGAGCGGCTCGAACTTGCCGTGCCCGGCTATTTTCAGGCCCCGGCACTGTTTCTCGAGACGACCAATTCCATGCGCATCAACCGGGAAGAGATTTTCGGTCCATGCGGATCCGTCATCAAGGTGGCCGACTTCGAGGAAGCCATTACAGTTGCAAACGACACCGATTTCGGCCTGTCAGCCGGTATCTGCACCACAAGCCTGAAACATGCCCGCGACTTCAAGCGGCGTGTCAGGGCCGGTATGGTGATGGTCAACCTGCCGACCGCCGGTGTTGATTTTCACGTTCCCTTCGGCGGCACCAGGGGATCGTCTTTTGGACCACGTGAACAGGGCCGCTACGCGGCGGAATTCTTCACCACGGTCAAGACCAGCTACCTGTTTGCAGGCTAGGAGAAGCACATTGGACAGCAAATCCGGCAAATGGCGCAACCGGTTTCTCGGGCTCTGCGATCACATCGCACAATGGTCTGAAGATCGCGACTTCAAGGTGGGCGCAGTCATTGTCGGGCCTGGCCAGGAAATCCGCGCGACAGGTTACAACGGCCTGCCGCGCGGGGTCTCCGGAACGGACGAAACCCGTCTCGACCGCCCGAGCGGTGAAAAGTTCTTCTGGGTGGAACACGCCGAACGCAATGCGATCTACAACGCAGCCCGCGCCGGTGTAGCGCTTGCCGGTTGCACCCTCTACGTCAACCGGTTTCCCTGTGCGGACTGCGCGAGAGCGATCATTCAAAGCGGGCTGTCCTGTGTGGAATGCCCGCCCAGACCATCGCATGACGGCAAGCTCGATCACAGTTTTGAGGTTTCCGAGATCATGCTCAAGGAAGCTGGTATTCGGCTATTGCTGTAGGAAACCTCATTCGCCGGCTTGGCTATCCATGTCATCGATGAATTTTCTGATCATCGGTTTGAGTTCCGGTTGTTTCAGAATGTTCATATGCGTGGTTCCGGGCAGGATTGCCAGGCGGGCGGCAGGAATGGTTTTTGACAGATAGAGCGCATGCTCTGCCAGGATGAAGTCGTTGTCACCGTTCATGATCAGCGACGGCACGGGAATTGCCGCGACCTGTTGCTCTGTCCATCCCCAGTCCGTGGTTATGAACCTGCTCATTTTTTGCATCGTCACCGGCGCGGCCTCGGCACCTCCCGGGTTCACGGCCGCAATCTCGGCGAACATCTCCGCAAATTCCTCTTCGCTCGGCATCATCGCCAGAACTTCGGCCGGCGGCACATAGTCCGGGTCCTTCTGCATCCGGATGATGCCGGGCACAAAGCCGTCTGGCGAGGCGCTGCCGGAAATGCTTGTCAGAGAGGCCAGTCGGTCCGGCATGTTGACCGCAAGGTCAAGTCCCAGCATGCCACCCGCCGAGAACCCGACGACATGAACCTTTTCCACTGACAAGGCATCAAGCACACCGATGGTATCAATGCGCATGGTCTCCAGGGTGATTGGTTCGTCATTCAAAGGCGTGTGTCCGTGCCCCTGCTGCTCGACGCCAATCACTGGCCGGTCCTCGACAAGTTCAGGGATGAAGGCGCCAAAGCTTGAGGCGATACTCTGCATGCCGCCGTGAAGGAGGAGAACCGGCGTTTCGCCGGTCTCCAGGTCCCCGTGAACTTCGTAATAGACGTCGTGACCGTTCACGGTAACGGTGTCTGCCTGCGCAAGGCTTGTGATCAGCAACGTTGCAGCTGCACCTAATAGTGATTTCTTCATATCGGACTTCTCGAAATTACAGGGCTGGTTCACAAAATGTCCGGCCACTCGGGTACGATCAGCCGCCCCGGCGGGCCGCATCGATGGCAGCCACGTCGATTTTCTTCATCTCCATCATTGCGCCAAAGGCGCGCTTTGCTTCGCCGCCGCCGGCAGCCAGGGCTTCCATCAGCGTGCGCGGGGTGATCTGCCAGGAAATGCCCCATTTGTCCCTGCACCAGCCGCAGGCGCTTTCCTCGCCGCCATTGTCGACAATGGCGTTCCAGTAACGGTCGGTTTCTTCCTGATCCTCGGTCGAAACCTGGAAAGAGAACGCTTCGCTGTGCTTGAATGTGGGGCCACCGTTCAAGCCGAGACAGGGAATGCCCAGCACGGTAAATTCGACGGTCAGAACGTCGCCCTCTTTCCCGGACGGATAGTCGCCGGGCGCGTGGTTGACGGCTTTCAGGGCACTGTCTGGAAAGGTTTCAGCATAAAATCGTGCTGCGGCCTCGGCGTCTTTTTCGTACCAGAGGCAAATTGTGTTCTTTGCAATCGACATTGTTTCCAGTCCTGGAGTTATACCGTCGCCCCGGATGTCTGTACTCAAAGATCCAGGGGCGACATGACATTGTTTGCGGAAGAACCAGCGTCAGCCCGTGTTGCGTCTCGCTTGTTCGGCGTCCGCCGCCTGCCAATGCTGCATGTGATCTGCCATGGCCTTCTTGAAAGCAGGGCGGGATGTTGCCCGTTCGACATAGGCTGCAAGTTGCGGATAGGCATCAAGGGCCTCTTCGGCCGCGACCACGCGCAGCACTTCTACCATCGCGATGTCGGCGACGGAGAAGTCACCGGCGAGCCACTCCTTGTCGCCCAGAGCCTGCTGTAGCGCAGTCAGCTTGGTATCCATGTCTGACTTGGCGTGAGCTTTGACGTCGGCTGCCGGAGGAGGGCCGAAGAATTCCGGGACCCGCTCGGCCAGTATCATGCTGACCCAGTGCATCACCGACAATTCAACCGTGTTCAGCGCGGCGAACAGCCACTGCCAGATTTCCGCTTTGCGGTCGTCCGGCAGCAACGGGGTGCCTTCGCAAAGGTAGACAAGGATCGCTCCGCTTTCGAAAAGCGTCTGCTCACCGTCCTGGATTACGGGCACTTGCGTAAATGGCTGCAGCTTGCGGTGTTCGGCGCTCTTGGGGTGTGCGGGTACTGTCGCAACCTGGTAGCTGCGACCAATCTCCTCCAGGCCCCAGCGGACCCGTAGATCCCGCACGAACCCGCGTGGAAACTCCGGCAGCCAGTCGAAGGTGTAGAGGGTAAGGGTCATGCGGCTTTCTCCGAGTCGAAGAGCGGATCGAAGCCGGCCCACATCATCCGCATTCCGTCGAAGGGCATTGCGGACATGTCCATATCGGCCATCCCCGCTTCCATTTCTTTGGCGGCGGCATCACATGTGGCGCGGTCCGGCCAGGCAACCCAGCTGAAGACGGGCACTTCGGTGTCTTCAACCTTGGAGGCCCGGTAGAAATCGGTCTTCTGGCCGCGCGGTACATCCGTGCCCCAGTTTTCGATCATCCCGAGTGCGCCGAATTTCTCGAACATCTTCCAGCCTTCGTCCGCCATCTCGGTGTAGGCCTTCTTGTTCGTTTCGGGCACCGCCAGCAGAAACCCCTGATAATAGCCAGCATCGCTGTGTCTGCCTGCCTCGTAGACAGGGGCAAATCCGCCGAAGATCATCCGGCTGCCATCGAACGGCATTTCCGGAATTTCCTTCATGGCAGGGTCGTTCTGCATCTTTTCCCAGGAAGCATCGGCAGCAGCCTTGTCCGGCCATTCGATCCAGGAAAACACGATTGCCTCGTCTTCCTTGGCATCGACGGCGCCGTAGAAGTCCGTAACCTTGCCCTTCGGAACATCAACACCCCAGGTTTCGACCATGCGGGTGGCGCCGTAGGATTTGAACAGAGGCCAGGCAGCGGCGATGTGGTCGGCATATTTCTGCTTGTTTGCGGCCGGAACAGCCGCTACCGCACCTGTGAAATAGGACATGGCGATCATTTCCTCCTTTTTGTCGGGATGATGGGAACATCCCGGTTGCAGCATTATCGTGACAGCGTTAGTATGAAAAAACAACTGCCAGTATGAAAAAATGACCAAAGAGACAAAAACAACAACGCGCCTTCGTTATGACGAAGGGTGCCTGGCCGCCCACGCCCTGAACCTAATAGGCGACAGGTGGGCTCTGCTCGTCGTGCGCGAGCTTATGTTTTCCGCAAAACGCTTTCAGATGATCCGCGCCGGGTTGCCGGGCATAACCGCGAGTGTTCTGACCGGCCGTCTTGCACAGCTCGTAGAGGTCGATGTCATCGAACACGACGAGCGGCTGGGGGTGTATTCGCTGACGGCGGCGGGCCAGGCTCTGCTGCCCGTGCTGGAATCGCTGTGCCGGTGGGCGTTGCTGGTGCCCGGTCACGATCCGACGCGTTTCATCAGCCCGTCTGCCTTGATGATTTCCATGGGTGTCAACGTCGTTCCGGAGGCCGCGGCGCAAAGAGACGCACTTGCCGGGTTCGATTTCAAGGGCGAGGCATTCGAGATGCAGCTGATCTCCGGCAAGGTTCACACCAAGGCGGTTTCCCGTCCTGACGCGCCCTTTGTGCTTTCCGGCAACGGCAACCGGATGGCTTCAGCCGTTTATGGCTCAGTTCCGCTTGCGGATCTGAACGCCAAAGGCGTGGTCGAGGTGTCGGGAGACGCGTCCCTTGCTGCTGAATTCGTCTCGCGGTTCAAACTGCAACGGAAGGCCTGAGTTGGCTGAACGGCGGCTGCCCGACGGTGCATGCGCCTGTACCGGCGTCTGTACCGGCTCCAGGGTTTGTAATAAAAATTTCATCGAACTGTAGCCTGCAATTCAAATTGCAAAACTAGAACGATGGCATGTCAAAACCTGTGCCATCCTCCGGTTTCCTGTCCGATCTCATCACCCGCAACGCCTCCCGGCTGACGGGCTCCGATACCCGTCTACTCGATGTGCTGGTCAAGGACCCGATCCGTGCCGCCATCGAAAACGGCAAGGAAGTGTCCCTTCGCGCGGGGGTGCATCCCGCCGCAGCGGTGCGTCTGGCCAAGCGGCTCGGCTTTGAAGGTTATCCGGAATTTCGAGCCTACCTGCAGGCAAATCTGGTTGAGGAAGGCAACGACTTCGAGAACCCGGCCGCCCGCATGGCAGCCCGGCTGGTGCGGGCGGAAGAAGGGCAAGTGCTGTCGTCCGTGCTCGACAGTGAAATCGCCGCCCTCGAGGCCTTGCGTACCGCCGTCCCCGACAGCGATATCCGCGCCTTCTCCGAAGCCCTGCGCGATGCCCGCAAGATCTTCATTTTCGGTCGCGGTCATGCCGCGAGCCTGTCCTCGCTGATTGCCCTGCGCTTGCAGCGATCCGGCTATGATGCCGCCGACCTTGGCGACCGCACCCATCACTTTGCCGAGATGCTGAACAGGCTTTCACCGGACGATGTCGTCTGGCTGCTCGCCTTCCGCCGCCCTTCACAGCAAATCAGCGATGCGAACGGGATTGCGTCCATGCGCGGCGCGAGAAGGTTGGCGCTGACGGACCTGCTCGCAGCCCGGTTCGACCCCGCGCCCGATCATCAGATCTGCGCCTCGCGCGGTGAGGCGGGCGAATCCCAGTCACTGGTCGTGCCGATGACCATTGCCAACGCGGTCATTCTCGATCTGGCCGGTATCGATGGCGGTAGATCGATCCGGTCCCTGGAGGAATTCAAGGCATTTCGTCAATCGCTGCCGCCACGCTGGCGCAGATGAGTTCGCCAGCAGACCTGCCCTGTCCCGGAAGCAGGGCTGGACACGGAAATCGCTGAACAAACCAAAAAAGACCGCCGTTGGAACCGGCGGCAAAGTCTCGTGCGCAAACGGAAATAGTTCACTCTGACAAGGATGACTCCATGTTGAAGAATTTGAAGAAAGTGCTGTTGGCTGGCCTGATAGGTCTTTCTGGCAGCGTCGGTGCCGCGCAGGCGGAAGTCACGGTTGAATTCTGGCACAGCTTCGATGGTAGCGGCGGCGAAGCGCTTGGCGAGATCATTGAGAACTTTCAGGCTGCCAACCCTGATATCAAGATCGATGCCCAGTTCATCGGCAACTACAATGATATCGTCGCCAAGCTACAGGCTGCCATCCCGGCGCGCCGGGCGCCGGACGCGGTGATCATGGAAGTCACCCGGTATGGTCTCTTCGCTGACCGCGGCGTGCTGTTGGATCTGACCGAAAAGGTCGACAACGACCCACTAAAGGACGACCTGTTCGATTTTGCCCGCGAAGTCGGCGTCTTTGAAGGCAAGAACTACATCGTGCCGTTTAACTCCTCCACGCCGGTGCTCTACTACAACAAGGAGATCTTCGAGCGGGCCGGCTTTGCCGAAGAACCGGCGCTCAAGACCTACGACGATCTTCTGGCGGTATCCAAACAGATCACCGAGAAGTTAGGCGACGAAGGCATCACGGGCATTGCCGCTCCGGGCCAGTTCGCACGCTGGGGTCTCATCATGGATAACGACAGTGACCTGATCGACAGCAAGACCGGCGAGATCCTGATCGACAGCCCGAACACGATCGAAGCCTATGAATGGATGGCCTCGCTGGTGCATGAGCACAAGGTTGCCTCTGCCGACGGCGTGACCAAGGAAAACAACGGCAGGGATGCCTTCCTGGCCGGCAAGGTCGGCATCATGCTGAATTCAACCGGCAACTACGGCCGCTCCAAGAAGGCGCTCGGCGATAACCTTGCCGTTCGTCCGATGCCTTGCAACAAGGTGTGCGCCGTGCCGATCGGTGGGGCAGGTATCGGTATTCTGTCGTCAGCCGACAAGGAAACCCAGGACGCCGCCTACAAGTTCATCAGCTTTGCCGCATCACCTGAGTCCAACGCCACTTGGTTCTCCGGCACCGGCTACATGCCGATCAACAAGAATACCGCCAAACAGCCGCTGGCCGCCGCCGCCGTTCAGGACAAGCCCGGCATCACGGTTGCGATCGACCAGCTGGACTTCGCCCGTGGCCGTCCGCGCCCGCCGGTGGTCACCTGGATGCGCGCAACCGAATACGACATGTGGCAGGCCATGGCCCTTGGTCAGCGTGATGTCACGGAAACCTTGAAGGATTTTGCGGACCGCACCCGAAAGGAAGCCGAGCGCACCAACTGATCGCCCGATTTTCTTTCGACATCAGCACCGGGCTTCCAGATGAAGCCCGGTGTCTCCGGAGCCCTTTCCGATGCTGTCCCGCCTGACACCCTATATTCTGGTGCTGCCGCTGATCTCCTTCATCGCGGTGTTCACCTACATTCCGATTGCAGCCAGTCTCAATCTCAGCTTCCGGGAATGGGATTTCCTGTCGCCGACGATGCCCCTTGTCGGTTTTGAAAACTATCGGCTGCTGTTCTCGTCCCACGAGTTCTGGAACTCGCTCAAGGTGACTGCGATCTTTGCTGTCATTTCCGTTCCGATCCGGCTTTGCCTTGCGCTTGTGGTTGCAAGTTACCTGGTCCGGGAGGCCTTGCCGTCCCGTATTCTGCGCGGCGCGCTGTTCCTGCCGTCGGTAACGTCCACCGTTTCCATCGCGGTTGTGTTTTCCTGGCTGTTTGCAACGGACTACGGCATGATCAATGCCTTCCTGCAAACTCTTGGCTTCGGCAAGGTTCCCTGGCTTCAGGACCCGCAGCTTGCGCTCTGGGTGCTGATCATCGTCAACACCTGGAAGCAGCTCGGCTACGATATCGTCATCTACATCGCCGGGCTTCAGGCAATCCCGCAGGAACTTTATGACGCCGCCGCCGTCGATGGCGGCAGGAAAGGCCGCGTCTTCCGCCGTGTAACTGTTCCGCTGGTAATGCCGACAACCTATTTCCTGCTTGTCGTCTCGGTGATCGAGGCCTTTCAGGTGTTCACCGTCGTGGACGTCATGACCAAGGGGGGGCCGGCGGGGGCCACCGACATGCTGGTCAACATGCTCTACCGTGTCGGCTTCACATTGTTCGATATCGGGCAGGGCTCTGCGCTGGCCGTTGTGCTCTTCGTGCTGCTGATGGCTTTGGCCCTCTTCAAGGCACGGGTTCTGGGCCGGAGGGTGCATTATGAAGCCTGACAGCCGCATCCTCGCAGGGCTTGCACTGATTGCCGGCCTTCTGTTCCTGTCTCCGGCGCTCTATTCGGTCTTCATGTCGTTTCAGACGGTGGACGCCTATTACACGGGCAAGTTCGAGTTCACACTGGAGAATTACGAGCTGGCCATCGGGCAATACCATTTCGCCCGCTATCTGCTGAACAGCATCGTCGTATCGGGTTTGGTCACATTCATTGCCCTGACGGTGTCGACAATGGCCGCATTTGCCTTTGCCAGGTTTCGTTTTCCAGGCGGCAACCTGCTGTTTGCAGCCGTGGTGGCAACCCTGATGATCCCCAGCCATATCTCGCTGATCCCGAACTATCTGACCCTTGCAAAGGTGGGGTTGCTGGACACCTATGCAGGGCTCATTCTTCCGGCGATTTCCAATGGCTTCGCGGCTTTCTTTTTGCGCCAGTACATCCGCGGCATTCCGATCGCACTGGATGAAGCGGCCTATATGGACGGAGCAACACCGCTCAAAGTGCTCTGGCGCGTAATCGTGCCGATTGCCCGCCCGGCCATATTCTCCATGGGGCTGTTCATCTTCATCACGGAATGGAACAGCTACATCTGGCCGCTGGTGGCAGTTGGTGATGAAGACCTCTACACGCTCCAGATCGGTCTTGCGCGTCTCTACCGGGTCAACCCGGGCGAAGACGTGGTCAATTGGCCGCTGGTGATGGCGGCTTCCACCATCACAATTCTTCCCGTCCTGCTCGGTTTCATATTCGTCGAACGGCACCTGGTGCGTGGCATCACCATGGGTGCGGTCAAGTAAATGGAAGTTTCAATGACACGTATTGCATCTCATCGCGGCGGCACCCTGGAATTTGGTGACAGCACACCGGCAGGCTTCGAAGCCACTGCGCGGATGGCACTTGAGGAAGTCGAATTCGACCTGCACCCGACGGCAGATGGCGCCATCATGGTCCACCACGATGCGACACTCGAGCGAACGACCGACAGATCCGGCGCGATCTGCGATCTGCGCGAGGCCGAGGTTCGCTCGGCAACGATCGATTACGGGGCGGGAGGTCATCCGCTGTCCCTCCAGGAACTCTGCGCGATTTACCGTGGCAGTGCCGTTGGCTTCCGCTGCGAGATCAAGCCCGGCCCGGATCGCAGGCCCTATGCCGACTTCGTTCCGAAGGTGGTCGCGATGCTTGCCGCAGAAGACATGCTGGAGCGTACGGTGTTTTCGTCTTTTCTGGTCGAAACACAGGACGAGCTGGCCAGGGCAACAGAGCGACCAAGACTATGGCTGGTCAGCCCGCCGGTTCTTCAGCAACTGGGAACCGCAGGCACGCTCGAAGTGGCAAAGGCTCACGGGATCCCGGAAATCGGTGTTCATATCGATTGCGCAGATGAAGAGCTGATGACCGCTGTCGAGAACGCCGGACTTCAGTTCGGCTGCTGGGCAGCACATACCTGTGCGCAGATCGAAAAGGCCCTTCGGCTCGGTGTGAAGGTTTTCACCACCGACCGGCCCAGTCTCGCGATCGCGATCCGGAATCGCTGGCAGGGGGAAGGGCGGTCATGAGCGGGATAGAACTGACAGATATCCGCAAATCCTATCCTGGCGGGCCGGAAGTTCTGCATGGCGTTTCGCTGGATATGCAAGCCGGGGAATTCATCGTGATCGTCGGCCCGTCGGGCTGCGGAAAATCCACGCTGCTACGCCTCATCGCCGGCCTGGAGAAATGCGATCAGGGCGATATCCGCATCGGTGGCAAACGCGTCAACGACTTTGCGCCGCAAGATCGGGACATTGCCATGATCTTCCAGAATTACGCTCTCTATCCGCATATGAACGTGCGCCAGAACATCGCCTTTGGTCTGGAATTGCGCGGCGTCGCCAAGTCAGAGCGCAACACCCGAGCCGAGGAAGTGGCCAGAACGTTGAAGCTTGATCCTTATCTCGACCGAAAACCGGGCGCCCTGTCCGGCGGCCAGCGTCAGCGGGTCGCGATGGGCCGGGCCATGGCGCGCAACAGTTCCATCTTCCTGATGGACGAGCCGCTGTCCAATCTGGATAACGCCCTGCGGGTTGCCATGCGCTCGGAAATCAAGGAGCTCCACCGGCAACTGGGGGCGACTGTCGTTTACGTAACCCACGATCAGGGTGAAGCCCTTTCCCTGGCGGATCGGATCGCCGTCCTGAAAGATGGAGATCTACTGCAGTTCGACACGCCCGGCACGATCTACGACCGGCCGGCGAACCGTTTCGTCGCCGGGTTCCTCGGAATGCTGCCGACAAATTTTCTGCCCATAGAAACCTTGCCCTTCTGGTCCGGCAGAACAGGCCTCACCGTCGGCATGCGGCCGGAGCATATGAAGGTACACACCTCGTCCCCGGACGTTCCCGCGATCCCCGCACGGATTGTCTTTTCGGAGATGACCGGAGCCAATCTGGTCCTGCATTGTGAAAGCGACGTCGGCAGGCTGATCGTGACCGCCCCGCGCCATGACATGACCTCCGGGGGCGAAACCGTCTGGATCGGCTATGACACCGATCAGGCCATCTACTTCGATGCAGCAAGTGAAAGCCGGGTGGAAATGGCTTGAGCGGTACGGCGTTTTTTGAAGCCGGCTGAACCGGTAATCAGAAGCCCTGGAACAGGGTGTCCAGCGCGCGGGTAATTTCCGCAAAGTTCTCGTCGAGGCTGCCGATCGGGTCTCCCAGCTGGGAAACCGCCACGGCGGCGAGGAATTGGGTCGCCATGACGTATTCCTCGCCCTCCCAGCTGAATATCGGGTTCAGGTAGGCCGCGGGCGCTGGTGCGCGAGACCTGGGCAAAAGCGGCACGACGACACGTGTGTTGAGGCTTTCCAGAAGGTCTGCCTGCACATCTAGCACCAGAACGCTGTCCGGTTTCAGCCGGTAGAGCTGATTTCTGGCCATTAAAACAGGCGTCTCGCTTCAAGCGGCAGGCCGTGTTCGTCGACAAAGTCGTTGGAGCTGTTCAGGGCTGCCCTGTTTTCCAGTTTCCACCGTTCTGCGCGGGCTTGTGAAACCGCGCGCCGGATACCTTCTTCGGCTGCCTGGGAAATATTCACGCCCAGTTCCTTCGCCGAACCGACCAGCGTCATATCAATCGTCAAATTGGTCGCCTTGCGTGCGTGAACGCGTGCCATCGTGTTTCCAAACCATTCATACCCGGTACCCGGATAATAGCGGCACGCTTACGCATTTTCAATGCGCATCATAAATGCGCATTGAAAATTGAGATACTGATGGCCTCGAGAAAGACCTGTCCAACGCGAAGTGCCCTTACTGTCCAGGAAGACGAGTATCCTTTCACGAAGGGTCACTGGGAAGTGGACAAGGCCAGTGAGCTGCAAGAGTTACCTTTGGACAGGTCTTTCTCGATTGATCGGCAGTGTCAGTTCAAGTCCATCCTCGCAACGGGAACAGCCTGCGCAGGTCCGGAGCGCGTAACCACAGGCCACCCCACATGAACAGGCCCAGATAAAGACTGAACAGCACATGGCTGAACAGGGGTGACCCGGCCCGGATCTGGGTTGCCATGGCACCGCCAAGCAGCCCCATCATCAAGATTGCTCCTAATACGCTGGTGCGCGGAATGAGGTAAAGAACAAGGCAGGCCAGTTCGATCAAGCCAATCGGAAATGCGTACCCCGCAGGCCAACCAAGCTCGGCCAGCGTGTCTTCGGCAACAGGCAGATGGAGCAGCTTCGGCGCAATGGAAGCGCCCAGCATGAACAAGGCGAACAGGCCCGTCAGAATGCGGCCTGCCCATAGCAAGGTGGTTCCGTTACTCATTTCGCGCTCCATCAGATAGACTTGGCAAGTTCTTCAAGCTGCTCGGCAGCCTTGCCCCAGCCTTCGTGAAACCCCATCCGTTCGTGTTCTTCCCTGGCTTCCTTCGTCCAATGCAGAGCCTGAGCGTGGTAACGGGTCCGGCCACCACCCAGATCTTCAAAGGTTACCTCAGCCACCATGAAGGGGCGGCCGGTTGGTTTCCAGCCGGGATGGAATGCGTCGGTGGTGACCAGACGTTCGTTTGGAACGACTTCCAGAAAGACACCGGTATTTGGGAATTCCTCGCCGTTTGGGCCATGCATGCGACAGGAAAACTCGCCGCCAGGCCGCAGATCGATACGGGCATCGGAGACATACCAGGGCTTGGGACAGAACCACTTTTCAAGCAGTTTCGGCTCCGTCCAGCAACGCCAGAGTTTTTCTCGCGGGGCATCCAGATCAAGGATCAGTTCGAGTGCATGCTGTTGTTCTGACATCTGATTTCGTCCATTGCGCTGTTGTTGATAGCTCAAGGACGATTGAAGAATGGCACGTGCGACAAATGAGTTCAGTTTTTTTCAAGGCCTGTCATCTGGTCGAGCTGTTGGCGAATATGAGCGGCTTCCGCAACAGTCCCGGCAAGGGCAATGGCCTGATCAAATGCGCAGCGTGCCTCGCTTGTCCGCCCCAATTGCTTGAGCAGCGCCCCACGCGCGCCATGATAATAGAAATATCCGTTAAGTTTGACTGCGAGCGGTTCGATCATCTGCAACGCAGCCTCGGCCCCTTCCGTTTTCGACACCGCGACGGCACGGTTGAGTGTGACAACGGGAGATGGCGAGCGACGCTCGAGCGCGGCGTATAGCTGTTCGATCTCTTTCCAGTCGGTGTCTTCCGGTGTCGCGGCACGCGCATGCAGAGCAGCGATTGCCGCCTGTATCTGATAGGGCCCCGGTCCGCGGCGGAGCATCGCCTTGTCTATGAGGACGAGGGCTTCGGCTATCATGGGCCGGTTCCATCGTGATCTGTCCTGATCTTCCAGCAGGACCAACAGGCCGTT
The DNA here is from genome assembly GCF_009363335.1 of Labrenzia sp. THAF191a. GTDB lineage: Bacteria > Pseudomonadota > Alphaproteobacteria > Rhizobiales > Stappiaceae > Roseibium > Roseibium algicola. The sequence goes on along the minus strand of NZ_CP045335.1, from coordinate 379,369 downwards.
TGCGTCAACTCGCGTGTCTTGACGGGAATGCTGCAACAGCATGAGCGCAAGCAGTCCCATGAGTTCCGGGTCGGAGGGAAACATCCGCAGCAGCAGCCTGGCCAGGCGAATACCCTCGTGGCACAGACCCGAGCGCTCGCCAGCCGGATCAGGGTCGCTGTAGCCTTCGCTAAAGACGAGATAAATCATCGCGGATACAGCCGCCAGGCGGTTTTCCCGCTCTGCCTGATCCGGTGTCTCGAACGGCACGCCAGCGTCGGCTATCGTCGCCTTTGCACGGGTGATCCGCTGCCGCATCGCGTGTTCGCCGACCAGAAATGCCCGGGCGATGTCACCAACCGGAATGCCGGAAACGATGCGCAATGCAAGCGCGATCTGCTGGGTAGCCGGCAGATCCGGATGACAGCAGATAAACAGAAGGCGCAGGATGTCATCACGGTAGTCCGCCGTATCGAGCCGTTCAACCAGGTCCGGTTCGGCATCCTCCACGTTCGACAGAACGTCTTCGGAGGGCAGGCCGGAGGTCCTTGCCTCTCGTTTCAACACGTCCAGCGTCAGATTGCGGCCGACGGTGATCAGCCATCCTTCCACGTTTCGCGGCGGTCCGTTCTCCGGCCAGTTTTTCAAGGCACGCAGGCAGGCTTCCTGAAAAGCTTCTTCGGCCAGATCCAGATCACGAAAATACCGGAGCAAAGCGGCCATCACCCGTGGCCGCGAGGCAGTCAATTTGCTGTCAATCCATGTGAGATCAGGCGGTTGCATTGTCGGTGTCAGTCGTGGTGCCCGGGTGGAAGCTCTTGACCGGCCTCAGTTCATAGGCTCCACCGGGGTTGGCTTCGGTAAGGTCTCTGGCAAAGTCCAGGGCCTGCTGCTGATCCTCAACCTCGACCAGATAAAAGCCGAGCAGCTGTTCCTTGGTCTCCGCATAGGGGCCATCGGTAACGAGATTTTCCTTCTTGTGGAGGGTAGAGGCCGTTTTGGTGGGCATGAGGCGGGCAGCCAGCTCATACTGATCAGCCCACTTCTCGTGGACGACCTGCAGCCGTTTCATGACAGCGGCGTCTTCCTCGTCACTCCACGCGGAGGTGACCTCTTCATCATTATAGCAAAGCAGCATGTACAACATGAAAAACGGTTCCATAGTTACAAGGACGGTTCTGACATTCGAATTGCGACATTACGGATAGTTTTTTGGCAAGAGCAGTAAGGCTGTTCGGCCTTTCAGCTCTTGCGACCGCCTTCCGATCCTTCCAGAGCCTTCGTCAACTTCCCCAACAATGCCGAAAGCGTGCGCTGCTCCTCATCTGTGAGGCAGTCGATCAATCGGGCTTCATGAGCCATGTCTTCCTTGAAAGCGGACCGGATGAGGTCGATCCCCTTCTTGGAAAGTCGGACGGGTGAGCTCCGGCCGTCTGCAAGGTCTTTTGGCCTTTCGATCAATTTCGCCCTTTCCAGGCGTGCCAGAATGCCGGTTAGCCCTCCTGAGGTGAGCATCAGGGAATTGAACAGTTCCGTGGGGCGAAGCTGGTAAGGTGATCCGGAGCGCAGCAGCGTCGACAGAACATCGAATTCCCTGGTATCGAGGCCGTGTCTTGAGAAAATGGCCTCGATGCCCGGCCGGGCCAAATGGGTAATCACCCGCGCGCGGCCAAGGATCGCCATGCCGCGCGTATCAACCTCTGGCAACTCCAGCTCCCATTGCCGGCGTCGGCGTTCAACGTGATCAGTATCGCTTTTGCTCATTCTCAATTTTATCTTGCGTGCGAGACAATTCAGTTTATCTTTCGCGCAAGATAAATCAACCCGGCGACGTCAGATGCTACGTCTCGGCGTTCGCCTGCATCACGAGAGGAGATTGCGGTGGCTGAAAAAGATCAGGTCTCCAAGGTGAAGGGGCCTGCGTCGTACTTTCCGTCTATCGAAAAGAAATACGGCAAGCCAATCGGCGACTGGCAAGCTCTCGTGCGCGCCCAGAACGGAAAGAAGCACATGGATATTGTCGACTTTCTGAAAACCGAGCACGGGCTTGGGCACGGACATGCAAATGCGATCGTCGCGGCCACGCTCTCTGAAGACAAGAAGTGATCGATTGCTTGGGCGGTGATGGGCCTGTTTTCAAGTGCAGGCCGCTAAAGACGAGATCGCCTCTACCACCCGGGATGTCGCCAGCGGAGCGACAGGCAAAAGCCGGGTAGTCTTTACCGATTTGTTTGTTTGCCGGTTATGCCTCTCACGCATTTTAAGTGCCACGCGGAAGTAGATAAGACTTTAGCGTTTAAGAGGCGGTTTGAAGATATATTATCAGTCGAATTCTCCGGTTAAATATTTGTCTGGAGAAGCGTTTGGTCATAATCAAAACCCGCATGAAAAAGCAATAAAAATGAGGTGCAGTTCGACTGTACTTGCTTGAATTATTTTCATTGGCATCGGGCGTTGCTTTTGGTGGATGCTTTTACATTCAAAATAAAAAAAGAAATTTCTGAGTTGATATCTGGGCGATTAGATATAATGATTTATGTCACTGATTTTTTCCCCGGTGTAGACTATTTACCATAAAGTGTTGGCTGGAACTTAAAACCCATTGATGCTTTTCAGCCGAGTCATGACCCGAAATTCCTTTACGTAATCAATAGAGCTGGTCATGGTCCTTCGGGAGACGTTCTATGTCCGAGCATTTGCGTTATTTATTTTTTATAGGTCCCAGGGACAAATTGCCTAAACCATTGGAAAATTCATTGGTTCGGGAGCTGCCGGGTCTCGTTGTGCAGGTTTCAACTGACTGGGATGTTCTGGTTGAAAAGGCCGAACAGGAAGGTGTTTTGCCTTCCCTGATCCTGGTTGATGAAGCCTTCGGCGCGATGAATGCCGATTTGTTGCAAGTGTTTCAGGACACGTATCCCAATGCCATCCTGTGTCTAACCTTTAACGGTGAGTACACATCCAAGCTGCACATTCGAAAATGTCTGAAAACCGGTATCATCAATAACGTCATACCCATGAACCTCCGTCTGGATCTTTGGCTCTATGCGATCCAGATCATGTTGCATGGTGGTTCCTACATGCCACCGGATCTTGTCGAACTTCTCGAGAACGACAGGAGCGTGCTGCTGGAAAAGGCGCGCAAGGCGACTGCTGCCAGCGGCGTGTCCGGGGCGCACATCGTAAGTTCGCTGACGCCCCGAGAGCGGGAAGTGCTGGAGTTGATCGCACGAGGGCAGCAAAACAAGCATATTGCTGCAAATCTCTCGCTGTCGGAGCACACGATCAAACTTCACATTCACCACATCATTTCGAAAATGGGCGTGTCGAACAGGACTGAAGCAGCCGCCGCATATCTTCAGATACATCGATCCGCCGGTGGTAACGGTTAGGCTGAAATTCGAAAACTCGGCCAACGACTGGGCATGGTCCAATCTGCTGAACGTAAATTGGCTGAAACAAGTCTATGGGCGTTGTCGAGGTGCTGGTGTGAAGATTATTGAAAATTGTATCTGTAGTTATCGTAATTTCATTTAGATACAACTTGCCTCATGCTGCGGTTGTCCCGTCGCTTTGAGAGCGCGATCGTGGTGCCCGTCACGCCTCGTTGTTTCATTGGTCCTTTTTCAGGACGCTCCTGACGGGCTTTGCCGCTTCGAACCCGGTCAGGCCGGGGCGGCCAGTCTTGCTAGCCGCTCATCGCGGAAGGAGACAAGGCGCCTTGCGTTTTCGTCCCACAGGACCAGCTTCACGCAGCCAAGGCTCTGACGCAAAGTAAGCCGGCTGACATTGCGCAGTTCCGGATGTTCCTTGAGGACTTCAGATAGCCGGTAGAAGGGAATTTTGGGAGACAGGTGGTGCACGTGGTGGATGCCGATATTTCCGGAGAACCAGCGCAACAGGGGCGGCAGGTCGTAGTGTGAACTGCCTTCAAGCGCGGCATGTTGGAAATCCCAGTCACTTTCTTCAGACCAATGGGTCTCTTCGAACTGGTGCTGGATATAGAAGAGCCAAACACCGGCGCTGGCTGCCATCAGAGTAATCGGGACCTGCACAAGGAAAAACGTGCTTGCGCCGACCAGCCAGATCAAGAGCGCAAACGGTGCCGCGATCCCGAGATTTGTGGCAATTGTCGACACCCAGGGCTGCATTCCGGCGCGCATCAGGCCATAGGGAAGCCGGTATTGGGCGACGAACAGCCATGCCGGTCCCAGGCCGAACATGACGACCGGATGCCGATAGAGCCAGTAGCGCAGGCGGCCCCAGCGGGACAGGGCTCTGTATTCGCGCACGGTCAGTGTATCGACGTCACCGACGCCGCGACGGTCGAGGTTCCCGGCAGAGGCATGGTGGATGGCGTGAGTTCGGCGCCAGTAATCGTAAGGGGTAAAGGTAAGTACCCCGATGACCCGGCCGATCCAGTCGTTCATGCTGCGCCGGGCGTACAAGTTCCCATGGCCGCAATCGTGCTGCAGGATGAAAAGCCGGACCAGAAACCCAGCCGCCGGGACCGTCAGGATCAATCCGAACCAGTAGCCGTGTAAGACGAGTGTCGCGGTAATTCCCCACAGTGCAATGAAGGGGAGGACCGTGATTGCAATCTCGAAACTGCTGCGGCGCGCACTGATGTTCCGGAATTTGGCAAGAGCTGCGATCCAGGACCGGCTCTGGCGATCAGCAGTCGAATTTTTCAGCGACGGATTTTCAGAGCCGTGGCTGAGCTCGGGCGCGCTAATATTAGAGGTTACGGTCATTCATGCGGCCTTCCACGCAGTATTCCGGAGTTTGATCGTTTCTCCAGGAATGACGTCCGTGGATATCGAGCAGCGATTAAACCGACGTTGCCGGTCAAGTTGGTCTGCAGGTTTTCTTCCGCATCTACAATCATATTTTTGCATTTACGGAAAACTATTCAGAAAAATCGACGGAAATACCGCCGATTATCAAATTCATTTCTGAAATTCAGCGTCTCGCGCCAGTGTGAAACGGAAGTCAGTCCAGCCGGATGCGGTCAGCGGTTGCAGGAGCTGCGCCTGAGGCCGGAGACCTTCGGGCCGTCAGCCCGAAGGTGTTTTTGCGATGATGTGAGAAGGTCAAGTCCTGGCCAGTTGGGAAATATTCATGTTGGAGGCATCACCACGCGAGAATTGCGTGAACATTGACATGACTGAAGCGCGGATTGCCTCTACCTGCGCAGGCGAATAGCGCCTGGCCTGGTAGCTCATCAGCACGCGGATGGCGCGGTTGCCGTCGATGACCTCTTCCATCACTTCAAATTGCAGTCCGAGATGGGATTCATGCTTGTCCGGGTCGACCTGGCGAAACGCGATGGTACCGCCATTCGGCGTTGGCAGGTTGCCGTTCAACTTGTTTTGCGCATGGATCTGAATGAACACATCGAACAGGTGATCCATTCCGGGCGTCATGCCAAGGGCGTCTTCCACAAGGTCGATCGGAATGTCGGTAAAGGGCATCGATCCGTTGATCATGTCCTTGATGTTGCCGATCAGGGTGCCGACAGTCGGATCGTCTCCGAAGCGAACCCGGTGGGCGACGACAGTGGTGAAGTAGCCGATCGTGTCGAAATAGTCGGGGTCTGTACGGCCAGCGGCAGAGGTGCCGATCACCAGATCGGACAATCCCCCAAGGGCCTGAAGCGCGGCGGAAATCGCGCCATAGACGACGTTGAAAAGGGAAGCGCTGTTTTCCTTGGCAATGGCATAAAGCCCCTCGGAAACGTCGCTCTCCAGCCGCATTTCAACCCAGCCGCCTGCGACCGAACTATCGTCGGTGGCGGATTCATCGGGGAGTTTGGGTTCGTTGGTGAAGAGAGCCAGTTCCCTGGGTGCATCACCGAGCATGTCCGTCCAGAAGGCAAGGTGCCGGGCATTGACGCCCGACTGCACCTGCTTGCGGGCAAACTCGTGAAAAGGTGCTGGTTCGTCCGGCCATTCGGGCGCTACGCCAAGGCTGCGTGCGCGGTAGGCTTCAACCAGTTCGTCCATCATCAGGTTGACGGACCATTCGTCGAGCGCGAGGTGGTGGAACAGGAACGAAAGCACTTGCCGACCTGTTTCCGGATCGGTGAGAAACCGCAACCTGACCGGCAATTCCTTTGCAAGGTCGAAGCAATAAATGGCTTCGGCATTGCGGTCCGCACCGGCGCTTTCCGTACTGGTCCAGAACCATTTGTAGGTCGCCAGCTCGTCAACTGGGACAACCTTCTGCAAGACGTCACCTTCTTCCGTTTCGAAGTAGAGTGTCCTGAGGGCGGCATGCCGTTTCATCAAGTCACCGAAGGCGGCCTCGAAAACGGTTTCGTCCACGGGGTCGAGAAAATCCAGGGCAAACGGCAAGTTGAAAATCTCGCGGTATCCAAGAGCCGAATAGATCTTCCAGAGCGACATCTGCGCAAGAGCTAGAGGTGTGGCAGCGTCGCTGGCCTTGCCGTTTCTGATCTCGACATTGCGGTTCCCGGCGCTTTCGCCGGCCCCATCCACCAGTGTTGCGTGCCGGGCAAGACCAGCTGCTGTGGGGTTGCCGAAAAGATCATTGAAACGAACCTCTATTCCATGATCATGAAGCAGGCGGCCGATGATCCGGGTGGCAACCAGCGAATGTCCGCCAAAATCGAAAAAGTCGTCGTCTGGTGTGAGGTCTGCAACCGCGAGCGCATCCCGAAATTCCTGCAGGATGGCCGCCTGAATGGCCGTCACGTCGAGAGAAGTTCCTTGCCGTGTGTGGAAAGGAGCGTCAGAAACACAGGCACTTTCGCCCTGGAGAAGCTGCTTGCCCGTCGCGATTGAAAGACCTTCAGGGTTCCGGAGGTATTCGGAAAACAGATCCAGCACCAAACTGCCGGCATGTCGCCTGATCCTCTGTCCCGTGACCAGTTCAAGAATTGCCCTGCCTTCTGTGTCAAAGCCCACTGCCAGCTCGAAATCGGGGCGGGCTTCATATGTCGGCAGGGGTATCCGTTCGAAGGCGAGTGTGTCTGTCGGGACGATGGTTTTCGGATCGGCTAGCCGTTGAATCCAGACCTTTGGAAGGTCCGTCGCCAGTGCGTTGTTGTCGTGTTTTTCCGATTTCGAAATTGCATTAAGATGAGACAGAACTTGTCGTTCAATATCTTCGGGAGACGTATCCCGTTCAACCGAAACAGCAAAGCTGTCCGAACGGGCAAAACTGCCGCAATGGTCAGTCAGGCTGCCTGTCTGCCGTGCCGGAAAAATGGCTTCGATCCGTTCGTGACCGCCGAGCTTGCAGAGGAACTGCGCGAAACGAGCTCCAATCTGTGCCAGCAATGTGGCGTGGTCTGATGAAGAGTAAACCTGGTCATGATTGAGGACAGGTTCGAGCAAGGTTCCGAACCTCCGCGCGAGCCGGTCGCCCGTTGGCAGAAGACCAGGTGTTTCGTTGAAATCGATAACGGCCGTATCGGCCAATCCTTCGCCCCGTCGTAACCAGGTGACCGGCGCAAGTCCGGGAACATCAGGCTCGAAATGCTTCACCTGATGCGGCGCCGGTGCAGCAATGACCTTGCCGTCATAGGCTGCCGCAAGACTTCTCAGGACATCTTCCGGTGAACAGACCTCCTCGAGAATGCGGTGCATGAGCAGGCCCAGGAGCACCTCTTGGCCGCCGAAGATCATCAGCACCTTGAAAGGGGGTTCGGCTTCGCTGTTCCAATGTGCTTCCTGGGCGGACAGGACAAGTGAAACAGCTTCCTGCTGGTTTTCAGCTTTGATGATTTCAAGTGTTCCGTCCGGCCCGTGCGAGGGGGACTTCACGAGTTCTCCCTCGTCACTGAAGCGATAGCGCATCGCCAGCTCGGGAAAGGCTTCAACCATCGTGCCCACGGCGCGGGCGAGGCGTGCGATATCGGGTGCGCCACCGAGCCGGTAAGCCTGGGCATGTCGCAGCACCTTGTCCGGATCTTGCTGTTGCGCCAGCCAGATACGTTCCTGATGCTGCGTGACGGTGTGCGGCTCCCGGCCTTTTTCCGGCAAACGGCCAGCCGGGACGGCAGGCTGGGTTGACCCGTCCAGGGATTTGAGTTCCGCGTCAAAACGCTCGAACTCGGTTGCTGTCAACAGGCGGTCTAAACCTCCGGTCATGTCAGTCTCCCGATACTCATGTGTCGTGCTGATTGCTTGCCTTGGGAGCTCGTCCGCAGCCATTCGGGCCGACGACGCGGGGGCTCACTGAGTAAGCGGATATGAGTTGCATTTGTTAGCAGGCACAGCCAGCGGGAGCAATTAAACTTGTATCAAATACTCATGTTTTTTTAAGCCCGGCATCCATCGCGGTGGGCCGGATATGTTTTCTGGACGGGAGAAGGCAAGACACCCCGGACAAGCACTTGGTGTGCCGCCCGGGCGTGTCCGACGCAGAAAACCGATAGACTGAGCAGCACCGGTTTTACTGCGTCGTCTCGTTCCAGCTTGCGATCGCATCCAGCATGTGTTCCGCGCTTGCAACGCTCGGCGTAATCACTTTGGCGGGATCGACGAACAGGATCCGGTTTTCCTTGGCCGGTTTCATGAATTGATCCCAACCGGGAACAATCTTGCTCAGCGAAGCACGGGTGCCGGCCTCATCGCGGCCGCCGGCCATGTAGCTGTTGAGCAGGACAAGAACATCAGGATTGAGCTTGCCAAATTCCTCCGCACTCAAAGGCATGAGCATCATGGAACCGCCTGCCGGAGAGGCGCCACTCGGCGCGCCGACTTCCAGACGGCTGTATCCGAGATCTTCCAGTGCCTGAACCATCCCGGAGGAATCGCCCACAACATTGAGCTGGTCGGTCAGAAAGACGGGAAGGTAGGTCCTGCCTGAAGGATCGAAGGGCAGTTTGGCGCGCAGATCTTCCACGCGCTTTTCATAGGCCGCCTTGCGGGCGGCAAAGACATCTTCCCGGCCGACGAGAGCTGCGAGGTCTTCCTCGACATCAAAACCGTAGACCTTCGAGCTGCCGACATTCTGCAGATAGACCGGGGCGACAGTGGCCAGTTGATCGGCTTTGCCGGCATCCAGTTCGCTCGCGACGATCAGATCAGGTTCCAGCGCTCTCAGTTTTTCAAGGTCGAGCTGCCCGACGGGGCCGAAACCCTTCGGTTTCGTTTTGCCTTCGCCGAGAACGGTGTCGATGAAGTCGACTGCGATAACGAAACTGCCGTCGTCCGCCCGGCCGAAGCTGCCGGTAAGATCGAGGCCGAGATCCATCAGAGGAATGCCGAGCAACGGCTCGTGCATGACAACGATATGTTCGGGCTGCTCCGGTATCGTGACCTTCCGGCCTGTGTCGTCGGTGACGGTGCGCTCGGCTGCAAGGACCGGACTTGTCGCCAGTAGGGCTGCGATTGCGCAGGAGACGAGAAAACGCATGAAGATCCTTTCAGTGTGACTGGAGTTTGCGCAGCGCCTGCAGACGCAGCGCGATGATGAAGAGCGGCACGCCGACCATGGTCAGGCTGAGACCGAGAGGCATTGGCAGGGAGCCGCCAAGCCCGCGTGTCAGTGCATCGGCGATCAGGACGAGGATCCCGCCCATCAAGGCTGACAGGAAAAGCCGTGCCCGGGCGACGGCCGGTGAAAGAAAGCCGGCGATGTGAGGTGCCAGCACGCCGAGAAAGACCAGGGGCCCAACCGCCGTTACGGCAGCGGAGCTCAGCACAACGGCAGTGAGCAGGATCAACGGGCGTGAACGGCCAACAGGTTCGCCCAATGCCATCGCCATTTCGCTGCCCAGGTCATAGGTGGCCATGGCAGGGCCGAGAACGAAGATTGCCGCGAGGCTGAGAACGAACAACGGTGTAAAGGCGGCGATGACTGTCCAGTTGGCCTGGAACAGCGAGCCGGCCAGCCACTCGGAAAGGGCGATGGAGGTCTCGGTCGGCAGATACAGGATGAGAAGCGATCCGAAGGAAGACAGGACAGTCTCGATTGCTATCCCCATCAGGACGATGGAAAGGCCGCTGGATCGCTCGCTGCCGACAAGCCACAAAAGCAGACCGACAACCGTCAGCCCACCGGCGAGCGCAGCAAGAACCACAAGGCTCTTGGGTGCCGCAGGCAGGAAGACCAACAGCAACATGATCATCGTCATCGACCCCTGGCTGAAGCCGAAAAGTCCCGGGTCAGCCAGCGGGTTCCTGGCAACCGACTGAAGCATTGCTCCTGCAAGTGCGACCGCCCAGCCGACCATGAACCCGAGCAGGATCCGCGGCAGGCGGACCGTCCAGAGGGCATAGTCCTCTGCACCCGGCAATTGTTCACCGGCAAGCGTTCGGAAAAGATCGGTTAGCCCGGTGTCGGTCAGCCCGAGGCCGGTGGCAAGAGCTGCGAGTGCAAGCGCAGCAGCCACAAGACAGGCTCCGGCAAGCAGATTGCCGGTCCTCATCTGAAGTCCGCCAGCCAGACGCAGCACCCGTTTGCCGTCGATTGCTCTACCGCCTCTGATCATGAGGCCTCCCGGCTTCCGGGAGAGAGATAGAAGCGTTTGACGATCACGATGAATACGATGCCGCCGATCAGATCCGTAACCAGGCCGGTGTTCACGACGTAGGGGTAAAAGGCTTCCCGTGCGATGAGGTCCGCAGCCAGACCGACAATCGCTCCCACGATCAGGGAGACCGGCAGGGCGTGAACAAGATTGTTGCCCATGAAGGGGCGCACGATATGCGGCACGACCAGCCCGACAAAGCCGATCGGACCGCACACTGCAACCGCGGAGCCGGACCCGAGAACGGCTGCTCCGACGGCAAGACGTGAGACAAGAGGAACGTTGACACCGGTTGAGGCGGCCTTGTCGGCGCCCAGCAGGATCAGGGTCAGCGGCCGGGCAAACAGCAGCAGGATTGCGACGGAAAGGGCCCCGATCCACCAGAACATGGCAAGGCGGTCGATATAGACGTGGTTGATGTTGCCGGTTACCCAACTCAGGAAATCGGCACGTCGGGCCGGGTCGGACAACAGCAAGGCGTTGGTCATGCCGGTGAACAGCATGGAAACCAGGGCGCCGGACAGAATAAGAGACAATCCGCGCGGGTCGTTCCGGCGCCCTGCGAGCCGGGCAACTGCAAGGCTGGAGAGAAAGCCGGCAAGTGCTCCGGCAAGCGCCGCAATGCCCTGCAGCTCGGCACCAGCACCGAATAGCAGTGCACTGGCAACGAGAAAGAGAGCCGCACCTGAATTGACGCCCAGTGTGGCAGGGGAGGCCAGGGGATTGCGCACCAGGCTCTGCAGGACGAAGCCGCTGGCCGCGGCAATGCCGCCGGCGTAAATCGCAATCAGGGTGCGCGGCAAACGCTGGAAGAGAAGGACCGCTTCTTCGTAACTTTGAGCTTCGAAACGCTGGAGCGCGGCAATCAGGTTCGGCAGATCGGCCGCGTGGAAACCGAAGAACAAATGCACCACCAGTACGATGACAAGCATTGCAAGGATGAGCAGAAGGTGGAGACTACGCCGGTCCATCAGGCTACCGATGCGTGCCCAATGCGCTCCGGGAAGCAGACGAGGCGCCCATCGCGCGGAAAGATCTGGGTCCTGAGACCGAAGACCTGTTCGATGTTGTCACTGGTGACGGTGTCTGCGACCGGTCCTGCCGTAATGCACCGGCCTGACTGCATCAGCACGACCTCGTCGGCGAAGGCGGTGGTCAGGTTCAGGTCGTGCAGAACGGCAATCACCGTCTTGCCGTGGGTTTCGATCAACTCCCTGACAAGTTCGAGAACGGCGAACTGGTATTTCATGTCCAGATGATTGACTGGCTCGTCCATCAGGATGACATCGGTATCCTGTGCCAGAACCATAGCGATCCAGGCGCGCTGACGCTGGCCACCGGACAGTTTGTTCACGGGAAAGCCGGCCCGGTCGCTCAGGCCGACCGTCTCCAGAACCTGCTTGAAAAGATCACGATCCTGCGCCGACGGACCACCCGTCAGCGAATACCGCGAATAGCCGGCAAGCTCGATCAGCTCGCCAAGTGTCATGTAATCCGGGCAGAAGCAATCCTGAGGCAGATAGGCAATCCGGCGGGCAAGAGCTTTTCGGCCGATGCCACGGAGAGGTGCGCCTTCCAGCAGAATGTCGCCGGTGCTGATCGGCAGGAAGCCCATGATGGCTTTCAACAGGCTGGACTTGCCGCACCCGTTCGGCCCGACGATCGCCGTAAGCCGGCCTTTGCTGAACCGGACGGAGACATCACTGAGCACATTCAAGGGTCCGTAAGCCGCGCTTACGTGTCTTGTCTCCAGCAATTTCGACCTCTTGACCTTCTGCAATGCAGAAGTCTTTATACTATCCGAAACGAGCCAGCAAACCCAAAGCCAGCCCTCGAACTCGTTTCCAATCCAATCAAGAGCGGATTTGATGACCCCCTCAAAGAAATTGCATATCGGCATGTCGCTCGCCCCGACATGGCTCAGCGGCGACGCGTGGCGTCGTGCGGATAGTGGCGTGGAAGGCCTTTACGGCAGTGATTTTTATCTCGACGTCGCACTCCGTGCGGAGCAGGCCAAACTGGACTTTGCGTTTCTGCCGGACTCGCTGTTTCTGAACGCCGGGCTGCTGGCATCCGGCACCGGGTTCGCCAGTCTTGACCCGACATTGCTGCTGGCCTCGATCGCACGCGAGACGTCGAAGATCGGGCTTTTATCGACAGCGTCGACGACCTTCTTTCCACCCTATATCGTCGCCCGGCAGATCCAGTCGCTGAACTGGCTCAGCAACGGGCGGGCCGGCTGGAACATCGTCACCGCGCTGGACGGCAACGCGAATTTCGGCCTTTCCGAAATGCCGAGCCCGGAGGAACGCTACGCACGGGCTGCCGAATTTACCGAAGTCGTCCGGCAGCTCTGGGAGAGCTTTCCTTATGAAGCTCTCAAGCTCGACAGGGAAAGCGGGCTTTTCGCCGATGCGGATCTGGTCAAACCGGTCGACCACGAAGGTTCGTTCTTCAACGTGAAGGGCCCGCTCAACTTGCCGCGCTTCGGCAAGACACGGATACCGCTTGTGCAGGCTGGGGCTTCTGGTGCAGGCCGTGACTTTGCCTCTTCGGTGGCGGACGCGATCTTCGCCTCGACACCGGACAAGGCGGCAGCCATGGACTTGCGGTCCGATTTGCGCAAACGGGCCGAACAGCGCGGACGAAAGGGTGACGATATCCGGGTTTTGCCGGGGTTGAGCCTTTATCTTGCGCCGACCAGGGCGGAGGCGGAGGAGCTCTTTGCCGAAACCAACGCACGCGTGAGCCGGGACCGGTGCCTGGCAACTGTTCTGGAAATGACCGGGCTCGATCTTTGCGACTGGCCGGCAAAACGACAGGTGAAAGCCACGGATCTGCCCCCGCCACCGGAAACGGTGCGCAGCCGTACCCATTCGCAACTTCTGCGGCGGATGATCGAGCGGGACGAACCGGCCGTCGAAGACCTGCTGCGCCGGCCGGAGGTTATCGGCTCGGCCCATTGGCTCGTCGTCGGCACACCTTCCGATGCGGTCGCACAAATCAAGGACTGGGCAGCGGCAGGTGCGATCGACGGTTTCGTCGCCTTTCCGGGCGGATCTCTGGACGCGGTACGCCTGCTCCTGGAACAGGTGGTTCCTGCATTGGGTGATCTGGGCCTTTTCCGGAAGGACTATTCAGGCTCGACCTTCTTCGAGCATCTGACCCAGGAATAGGCATCGAGACAAACGCAGAAGCGCGTCACAGCAGGCGGACTACGCAGTTGAAGAGGCCGATGTTGCGCCATTTTCGGAAACCGGTGTCAGGGCTTGGCGAAAGAAAATTCCAACCCCTGACATCGCGAAACAGCAGCCCGAATAGAGTGCTTTGATGTTTGCCTGACGGGCGCCTGTGTGAAGCATTTGCTGTAATTAATTGAAATTAATAAGAAAAATCTTTTAGGTGGCTGGTCAAAAATTCGGCAGAAGCCGTGTGCCGATTTTGTTGACAGAAGTAAAACCTCTCGATAACGTTTCAATCTCCAAGTGATTGGAACGTGGCAACGGGGCCACTTTAAAATTCGCAGGCGAAAAGGCCTCTCTATGTCTTCGGAAACGAAGCTGTAGGGAGGCCTTTTCTTTTGCGCTCAGCGATGTGCCGCGAGAGAAACCCCGAACAACTGCCGGGGCGCGGCAGAACAATAAAAATGAGGGGTAAAAATGAGCAAGTTACACGGCGAGGCGGAAGCCTTGGACGAAGTGGATCATGTTCTCGGAGAAGAATATGAACACACGCCGGTCCCGATGTCGGCCCGCAGGAGCACCTTTTCGGTCACGACCGTCTGGATCGGTTTTCCAATGATCATCACCGGCGCCATGACCGGGTCTCTCCTGGTTCTGGGCATGGGTTTCACAAATGCGGTCTGGGCCATGCTCCTGGGCAACCTGATCATGTTTGCCTATGTCGGCCTGCTGGGAGTTCTGGGCACCCGCAGGGGCATGAATTTCGCACTTCTCGCCAGCGTGGTCTTTGGACGGAAGGGATACATGCTTGCCTCCGGCCTGCTGTCGACCTTGCTGCTCGGCTGGTACGCGGTTCAAACCGGCATCACGGGATCCCTGATCAGCTCGGCCTACGAGCTGAACTATGTCGCGATGACCGTGATCGCCGGCCTGCTTTACATCGGCATCACCTTCGTCGGCGTACACGGGCTTCACCTGATCGGGCTGGTGTCGGTGCCCTTGTTCGTGCTGCTTGGCGGCTGGGTGGTTGCCGACAGCCTGTCGACGACAAGCTGGGCGGAAATCGCGGCTTATCCCGGCAACAACGGCGCGGCGACCATGTCCATGGGTGTCGGACTGACAGTGGTCATCGCCCTGTTCATCGATGCCGGGACAGTGACTGCGGACTTCAACCGCTGGGCAAAGGATACCAAGGCATCCGTCATCGCAACGTTCAGCGCCTTTCCGTTCGCCAACATGTGCGCCATGCTGGTCGGGGGCATCATGACGGCAGCCCTTGCGGTTCCCGATGCCAATCCCTTCGGCACGGACAACATGTTCGGCTACATGAACGGCAAGCAGCTGACCTTTCTCAGTGTCCTTGCCTTCCTCTTTCTCTACTGCAATCTCGGCTCTGTCTGCGCTCATTGCCTTTACAATGCCGCAACCGGCTGGTCGCGTATTCTCAACAGCCGTATGCGGTTGATGGCAGTTGTCCTGGGTGTCATCGGTATCGTCATTGCCGCCGGCAACGTCTGGGCGTTCTTCATTCAGTGGCTTTCCCTGCTCGGCATCCTTGTTCCGCCGATCGGCGCGATCATTCTGGTTGACCAGTATCTGCAGCGCCGCAACGCCACGATCGACCGTGACTGGCGCCCGACTGCATTCGCTGCCTGGGCGGCAGGTTCCATCGTTGCGGTGATCGTCGAGTTCTATGCGCCGCAGTTTTCGACGGCAATTTCCGCGGGGCTTGCGGGTGGGGTTGCCTACCTCCTGTTCAACAGGATGCCAGAGGCCGCAAGGGCCGGTGCCTGACCCATTTCCGGCGGCTAAGGCCGCCGGACAATACCAAAAACCAGAGGATAGCCTTCCATGGCAGACTACGAAATTTACGAACTGGGCGACTTCACCTTTCAGAGTGGCGCAACGCTTCGCGAGTGCAAGCTCGCCTACAAGACCTTCGGCAAACTCAACGCGGCGAAGGACAACGTCATCGTTTACCCGACCTGGTATTCCGGCCAGCACGTCGACAACGAATGGCTGGTCGGCAAGGGCATGGCGCTGGATCCCGATGAGTATTTCATCGTGATTCCGAACATGTTCGGCAACGGCTTGTCATCTTCGCCGTCCAATACGCCCGAGCCCTACAACGCGGCGCGGTTTCCGAAAGTGACCGCCTATGACAACGTCCGCGCACAGCACCAGCTCATGACACAGAAGTTTGGTGTCGAGCGCATCAAGATGGTCACGGGCTGGTCCATGGGGGCTCTGCAGACCTTCCACTGGGGCGCGATGTATCCCGACATGGTCGAGAGGATCGTGCCGTTTTGCGGGTCCGCCAAATGCTCCCGGCACAACTTCGTGTTCCTGGAAGGGGTGAAAGCGGCCCTGACAGCCGATGCCGCCTTTCTGGAAGGCTGGTACGAGAAAAAGCCGGAACGAGGGCTTCGGGCGATGGCGCGAGTCTACGCCGGTTGGGGTTTCTCGCAATCATTCTACCGGGAAGAACTGGACCTGAAGACGCTTGGATATTCTTCGCTGGAGGATTTCCTGGTTGCGTTCTGGGAAGGATTTTTCCTGCCCAAGGACGCTAACAACCTGCTGGCCATGCTCTGGACCTGGCAGAACGGCGATATCAGCGCCAACGACATCTACCATGGCGATTACAAGAAGGCGCTGGGGGCAATACAATCGAAGGCATATGTGATGCCCGGCCGAACGGATCTATACTTCCCGCCGGAAGACAGCGAAATCGAAGTCGCGAACATGCCGAATGCGACGTTGATTCCGATTGAATCCATTTGGGGACATTTTGCAGGTGGGCCGGGCACCAGCCCGGTTGATGTGGCGTTTCTGGACGGGAAGCTGAAGGAAATACTTGCGGGTAGTGCCTGACAGGCAAGGCCAGCCCGGCCGGCCGCTTTTGCGGCCGGCGCAGGACTGAAAGGGGAGAGTTTGGGTTGACCAGTTCATGCAAAACTTCCGAACCGTGGCGCGTCGGTGTGTTGTTCTCGCAATCCGGCTACATGTCGGTGATCGAGGAAACCCAGTTGCGCGGGACGTTGACGGCGATCGATGAAATCAATGATAGCGGCGGGATCAATGGACGGCCCATCGAGCCGATTATCTATGACCCGGGTTCGGACTCGCGCAACTACGGGCTTCTTGCAAAGAAGCTTATGGTCGAGGACGGCTGCAGCACGATATTCGGCTGTTGTACCTCGTCCAGCCGCAAGGCCGTTCTGCCCGTGGTTGAAAGACTGAACGGCCTGTTGTGGTATCCGACGCTTTACGAGGGCTTCGAGTTTTCCTCCAACGTGATCTACACGGGAGCAACGCCCAACCAGAACAGCGTCCAGCTGTGCCGGATCCTGATGGAGCTCTATGGAACGCGGTTCTATTTCGTGGGGTCGGACTACATCTATCCGCGCGAATCCAATCGCATCATGCGGGAGCTGATCCGCAACAACGGCGGCAGTGTCGTCGGCGAGAGTTATGTCCGGCTGGGAGCGGACAGAAATTCCTTCGTACCGATCATGCGCGAAATCCGGCAGCTGCAGCCGGACGTGATCTTCTCCACGGTGGTCGGCAACACGACTACATATCTCTACCAGGCCTACGCGGATCTCGGCATCGACCCGAGGGTGATGCCGATCGCCAGCCTGACGACAACCGAGGCCGAGATCCGGGCGATGGGATATGATGTCGGCGACGGCCACCTGACCGCCGCTTCCTATTTCCAGGGCGTCGGCAACGACCGCAATGCGACCTTCATCGACCGTTACAAGAAGCGCTACGGCGAGGACGAGCCGACCAACATGTGTCTGGAGGCTTCCTATTTCCAGGTGAATGTCTTCGCCAAGACCCTTGCCGAGACCAACTCGATGGACACCTCGATGATCCGCCAGTCGGTCATGGGATCGGAATTCGATGCCCCGCAGGGCGAAGTTTCCATCAACCCCGTTTGGGGCCATGCCGACCTGTGGACCCGCATCGGCCGCGCGAACCGCAGCGGCCAGTTCGATATCGTTTTTGAATCGCCCTCCAGCGTGAAGGCGGATCCTTACTTGATTGGGTACGGCCGATGCCTCGAATACAGCTGACACAAACCTCCCGAAGAACCTGGACAAACAAGCAGACAACCGGGGAGACACTGGAAATGGACACAAACGCGGCGGCCAAGACCAAGCGTCCGCTTTCGCAACGAACGTCGGCTGCGGCTGCCATGCGCAAGAACGCCACCGCGACAACTCCGCATCAGAACCTCAGGATCGCGGTTATCGTCGAACCCGATGCGGATGGCGAACGCCTGATCCGGGAGTTGCAGCGCCTGCGTTGCGAGGTGCGCCATATCTGGCCGATCCCGCCGCAGTTGCCTGTCGATTGCGATCTTGTGTTCTGCACGCTGGTCGAGGATATGCCCAAACGTATCCCCTGGTTGCCGGGAGAGCCGGAAGCCGGTCTGGTGTTGGTGGATCGCGGTGTCAGCAATCTGGATCTCAAGCTGATCCATAATTGCGCCGCCCATGGCGTGCTGCACTATCCGGTCGTCCAGCGCGCGGTTCAGACTTGTGTCGCCCTGGCGCGCGAGCACTTTCTTTACGAGCGTCGACTAAGAAACCGGATCGATAAACTTGACGAAAATCTCAGAACGATGCGCCTTGTTGAACGTGCAAAGTCTCTGTTGGTTCGCGTCAAGAATGTAAGCGAAGAGGAAGCTTACAATTATTTGCGTCGGCAGGCGATGGAACGGCGTGTAACTATTGGCGCAGTTGCAAATGCGATAATTGACTCGCACGAACTTCTTAGCTAATCTTTCAAAGTTATTCGTGGCAACAGCGCCACGTACATCCGGGTAAAAGAGCCCCACGGTTTTCGTCTTGGCGGAACGTGGGGTTTTTTGTTGTCTGAAATTCAGACATTTCCCTCAGCGGCACCATAGCCGCGTTCACAAAAATCAGAGGCGACGATGCCCCGAACGAGCTGCCGCAAGGCAGGGCGGACGGGGCTTTTTTGTTTATGGAGCAGCAACGTGAAAACCAACAGGCGTAATTTTATTCTCGGGTCGGTCGCTTTCGGGGCAGCCGGTCTCGGCACCTTCCCGCATATCTGGAGCAAGAACAGCGGACTGGCGCGCGCCGCCGGCGGCCAGATCAAGGTGGGGGTTCTGTTCTCCCTGACCGGGACGACTGCGATTATCGAAGAGTCGCTCAACAAGGCGACGATCATGGCGATCGAGGAAATCAACGCCGCCGGCGGTGTCAACGGCATGGAGATCGTTCCGGTGGTTGAGGACCCGGCTTCTGATCCGGCGACTTTCGCGGAAAAGGCGCGCAAGCTTGTCCTCCAGGACAAATGCGTTTCGGTCTTCGGCTCCTATACCTCGGCCAGCCGGAAGGCCGTGCTGCCCGTGTTCGAAAAGCGGGACAATCTCTATTGGTATCCGACCCTCTACGAGGGGCGCGAGTGCTCGAAGAATGTCGTCTACACAGGTGCCGTTCCCAATCAGCAGCAGGACGAGTTCGTGCCCTGGCTGGTGAAGAATTTCGGCAAGCGCTGGTACCTGATCGGGTCGAATTACATCTATCCGAAGGAAGAGAACAACTACTGCAAGAAGTTGCTGGCCGAACTTGGAGCCGAAGTGGTTCACGAGGAATATGTGCCGCTCGGCCATTCGGAATTCTCGTCCGTCATCAACAAGCTGAAGGCGGAAAAGCCGGATGTGATCTTCTCGACTGTGGTCGGCGATTCCGTTGTCGCCCTGCACCGGCAATATCATGCGGCCGGGCTCGACCCGGAAAAGATGCCGATGGCCAGCCTGACCACTTCCGAAAACGAAGTGGCGGCGATGGGGGGGGCCGCTGCCGCGGGACATTTTACCTCCGCACCATATTTCATGGTCTGGGATTCACCGGAAAACCAGAAATTCGTCGAGGCCTACAAGTCCCGCTGGGGCGGCGACAAGGTCACGCATTTCGTCTCCGAGCCGTCCTATTTCCAGGTGCATCTGTTCAAGCAGGCCGTCGAGAAACTGTCGCCGGACGATATCGATCCGACCACCATCCGCGAGGCCGTCAAGGGCGAGCAGTTCAACGCGCCGCAGGGACTGGTCAAGATCGAGGGCGAGAACCTTCATACCTGGCTGAGACCGAAGATCGGCCAGTGCAAGTCGGATGGCCAGTTCGAGATCCTGCAACAATCCGCCGACTGGCTCGAGCCCATTCCCTACAAGGCATACGACGGCCAGGTCTGCACCGCTGACGGTCTGAAGAGCAGCTGACGCGCGCAAACGGGCGGCGTGTCGTCACGCCGCCCGGCTTTTCCGTGACCTGATGTTTTCCAGACCTTGAAGGCTTGCAGATGGAACTTGTCGTCTCCCAACTCCTGACCGGTCTCAGTATCGCTTCGATCCTGATGCTGGTCGCCCTTGGCCTCGCCGTCATTTACGGCGTGACCGGGGTCATCAATCTCGCGCATGGCGAATTCGTCATGCTGGGCGCCTATTGCGCCTGGTTCCTGCAGTCCCAGCTTGGCATGGGATTGCTGGAGAGCCTGATCCCGATCTTTTTCATTCTCGCGGTGTTCGGCTGGGCTGTGGAAGCCCTGGTCATCCGCCATCTCTACGACCGGCCGCTCGACACCATCCTGGCGACCTGGGGTATTGGCGTGATGGCGCAGCAGGCGATCCGGCTGATTGCCGGTGGCGAGCTGCGTTATGTCGAGATCCCGGCGTTCCTCAGTGGCAGCGTGTCCCTGTTCGGCGCGAGCGAGTCCGCCTACCGGCTGTTCATCCTCGGTCTTGCGCTTGTCCTCTTCGGGATCACCTGGGTCATCTACCGACGCACCAGCTTCGGGCTGAAACTGCGCGCGATTACCCAGAACCGGGAGATCGCCTCCAGCTTCGGCATCAATTCCGCCCGCATCTACCGGTCGACCTTCGCCTATGGCGCCGGCATTGCCGGTCTCGCCGGTGCGCTCGTGTCGCCGCTGAAGAGCGTCTCTCCGGAGATGGGGACGACCTACGTCGTCGACGCCTTCATGGTGGTTGTCCTTGGTGGTGCCCAGAGCCTGCTCGGCACTGTCGCAAGCTCCGGGATCCTGGGTGAACTTTCGGGTTTCCTGGCCTTCCACAGTAACGACACCCTGGCCAAGGCGCTGGTCCTGCTGGCGATCGTCATCCTCATCCGCTTTCGGCCCGAAGGCCTGTTCTCGACCCGTGTGCGCTCGTGATCACGGCCGGAAAAAGGATCGCAATTCAATGAACCTGACTGGAAAATCAACAGCACGGCTGGTGCTCTATCTGGCGTTCTGTGCAGCCATCTTGCTCGTGCCGTCCGTGCTGGACGATGCGTTTCTCCTGAACAAATATTCCCGCTACCTGGTCTTCGCCATCCTGGCAGTCTCGCTCAGTCTCTCTTGGGGCTATGCCGGAATTCTCAATCTCGGCCAGGCAGCCACTTTTGGCCTCGGGTCCTACGCCATGGCCATGGGCCTCAAGCTGCGCACCGTGCCGGTGCACACCGGCAGCGAAGGGCTTCCGGACTTCATGGTCTGGAACAATGTCACCGAACTGCCCTGGTTCTGGGCACCGTTTCACTCCATGACCTTCGCCATTCTGGCGGGCCTCCTGATCCCTGCCGCCTTTGCTGCGCTGCTCGGTTGGTTCATGTTTCGCGGGCGCATCACCGGTGTCTATGCGTCGATCATCACTCTGGCCGTTCTGGTGGTGGTCAATCTCCTGATCATCGATCAGCAGCGCTACACCGGCGGCTTCAACGGCATCACGGATCTCGCCCAGTTCGAAGTGGCCGGTTTCTTCTTCGACGCCTATTCCGCGACAACCTATTACCTGGTCGCGCTGTGCCTGTGTGTCGTGCTGTTTCTGTCGCTCGCGGTTACCCGCAGCAAGACCGGCATGATCCTGCAAGCGATCCGCGATCAGGAAAACCGGGTCCGTTTCTTCGGCTACGACGTCGCGCTCTATCAGATCTTCGTTTTCTCGGTGTCGGCCGGCATCGCCGGTCTGGCCGGCATGCTCTACACGATCGTGATGGAATTCGCCTCGCCGACATTCCTTAGCGTTCCACTCAGCCTCTCCGTGGTGATCTGGGTAGCCGTGGGCGGCCGGCAGAGCCTTCTGGGGGCTGCCATCGGAGCCCTGATCGTGACCGGCGTCCAGGGTGCCCTGTCGGAATCCGAAGTCTTCCTGGAAAGCTGGATGCTGATCATGGGGGGGCTGTTCGTACTCGCTGTCCTGTTTCTGCCGAAAGGCATTGCAGGTGCGGTCTCGATGGCCGTCGACCGGCTGCCCTTTTTCGCCGGCAGCGCCAGGAAATCCGCGAGCAATGTCATGAAAACCACGGAGGCGGCGTCATGAAGACGGCAACCGACCACCTCAGCCTTCGGGACGTCAGTGTGTCCTTCGGCGGTTTCCAGGCGATCTCAGGATTGTCGCTGGATGTGAACAGCGGCGAACTGCGGTGCCTGATCGGACCGAACGGTGCGGGCAAGACCACGGCGCTCGACCTGATCTGCGGCAAGACCCGTGTGACCTCAGGCGAGATCCGTTTCAAGGGGGAGGCGATCCATACCCTGAAGGAATATCAGATCGCCCGCATCGGTATCGGACGCAAGTTCCAGGTGCCGAGTGTCTTCCGCGAACTGACCGTTCGGGAAAACCTGAACATCGGTCAATCACGAAATACCGGCGTTCTGGCCAACCTCGTACGTTTCGGTGCAAGTCACGACGACGAGGAAATCGAACGTCTTGCGGTTCTGGTCGGCCTTCAGGACGATCTCGATCTTGCTGCCGGACATCTGTCTCACGGTCAGACGCAATGGCTGGAGATCGCGCTGATCCTGGCCCAGAACCCGACACTCATCCTGATGGACGAGCCGACAGCCGGCATGACCGCGCAGGAAACCGGCAAGACGGCCGAGCTGTTCAACAGGCTGCGGGGCGAGCACACGCTGATAGTCGTCGAGCACGACATGGGATTCGTGCGCGACATCGCTGAAACCATTTCAGTCATGCACCAGGGCAAGCTGCTTGCCGAAGGTTCGCTGGAGGAAGTCTCCAGCGACCAGCGAGTGAAGGAAGCATACCTTGGAACGAAGGAGGCCGGCCATGCTTGAGCTGAACGGCCTCGATGGTTTCTACGGCCGAAGCCGTGCGCTCCAGTCCGTTTCCATGGACATTGACGAGGGTGATTTTTTCTCCGTTCTCGGCCGCAATGGCGTGGGCAAGACGACACTTCTTCGCAGTGTCCTCGGGTTGATGAGCAGAACGTCCGGTTCGGTCAAGCTGGACGGAATGGAATTGAACAGCCTGCCGACGCACGCAAGAGCGCTCGCCGGCATCGGCTATGTCCCGCAAGGCCGCGGCATCCTGCCGGCCTTCACCGTGCGCGAGAACCTGATGATCGGCACCTTCGCCGCCCAGTCGGGCCAGGGCGAGATCGCCGATTGGGTGCTGGAGCTGTTTCCGATCCTGAAGGAGTTCCTGAACAGGCGGGGCGGCAACCTTTCCGGAGGTCAGCAGCAGCAGCTTGCAATCGGTCGGGCGCTTCTTTCCCAGCCCAAGGTGCTTCTGCTCGATGAGCCGACGGAAGGCATCCAGCCGAACATCGTCGAGCAGATCGAGGGTGTCCTGATCGACCTGAACCGAACCAGGGGCCTCACCATCGTTCTGGTGGAGCAGAACCTCACTTTCGCACGCCGGGCCTCGAACCGGTTCGCGATTCTCGACCGCGGCACCGTCGCGGTCACTTCCGGCATTGCCCAACTGTCCGACGACCTTGTCCACGAACACCTCGTGGTCTGAGGCGCGGCAACCCGTTCCTAGAAGGAGGAATTGATGTATCACGGTGATATTTCCAGCAGCAACGACACCGTCGGCGTGGCGGTGGTCAACTACAAGATGCCGCGTCTGCATACCCGCGAGGAAGTGCTGGCCAATGCTCGCAACATCGCGGACATGATCGCGGGAATGAAGATCGGCCTTCCGGGCATGGACCTGGTGATCTTCCCGGAATATTCCACCCACGGGATCATGTATGACCCCAAGGAGATGTACGAAACCGCTTCCCAGGTGCCTGGAGAGGAAACGGCCATCTTCGCCGAAGCCTGCAAGAAGGCGAACGTCTGGGGCGTGTTCTCCCTGACAGGCGAGCGACACGAGGATCACCCAAACAAGGCGCCTTACAACACGCTCATCCTGATGAACAACAAGGGCGAGATCGTCCAGAAATACCGCAAGATCATGCCCTGGGTGCCGATCGAAGGCTGGTATCCGGGCGATTGCACCTACGTCTCGGAAGGCCCGAAGGGGATGAAGATAAGCCTGATCATCTGTGACGACGGCAACTATCCGGAAATCTGGCGTGACTGCGCCATGCGCGGGGCGGAACTCATCATCCGCTGCCAGGGCTACATGTATCCGGCCAAGGAGCAGCAGATCCAGATTTCCAAATCCATGGCCTGGGCGAACAACTGCTATGTGGCGGTTGCAAACGCCGCCGGCTTCGATGGCGTCTATTCCTATTTCGGCCATTCAGCCCTGATCGGTTTCGATGGCCGGACGCTGGGGGAATGCGGCACCGAAGAAAACGGCATTCAATATGCCCAGATGTCGGTGTCGGGGATCCGCGATGCCCGCAAGAACATGCAGTCGCAGAACCACCTCTTCAAGCTGCTACACCGTGGCTACACCGGCACGATCAACTCCGGTGACGGCGACAAGGGCCAGGCAGCC
Organism: Labrenzia sp. THAF191a; assembly: GCF_009363335.1. GTDB lineage: Bacteria > Pseudomonadota > Alphaproteobacteria > Rhizobiales > Stappiaceae > Roseibium > Roseibium algicola. Next base: position 354,972 of record NZ_CP045335.1, on the reverse strand, counting down.
TGCCCCTATAACTTCTACGCCAACTGGGTGAACGATCCGGAAGGAACGCGGGAGATGGTCGAGGCCATGACCCGCACGACGGTCGGCACCGAGGAATGTCCGATGGAAGGCATCCCGAACGGCGCAAGCACCCACCGCTAGGGCTCAGGTCCAATCCGGGCGGGAAGTCTCTCGCCCGGTTCGAAATCGATCAGCTCTTGCCGCAGGCCAACAACCTGGCAGCACGCGCTGATCCGGCGATCCTCCCGAGCGATGCGGTTCGCAGCGCCGCATCCTCCTGGCGCTGCAGCGATTTCCCCCGCTGCAGCGTCTTCAACAGGAAGTTCAGGAATGAATGCACCGATAGCTGGTCCGGTTGAGGACCCGATTGACGCCTATCGCATTGTCAGTGAACCCTTTTATCGCCCCTTTGCACAGGAGGTCGGCCATTATGAAGCCGCCTATGCCGCACGGTTGCCGATCCTTCTGAAGGGGCCCACGGGATGCGGAAAAACGCGGTTTGTCGAGCACATGGCATGGCGGCTGAAGCGTCCTCTCGTCACGGTGTCCTGTCATGAGGACATGACCGCGTCGGATCTGGTCGGACGGTTTCTGCTGGATGCCGACGGTACCGTCTGGCACGACGGACCGCTGACGGCGGCCGTCCGGCACGGTGCGATCTGTTATCTCGATGAAGTGGTGGAAGCGCGGCAGGACACGACGGTCGTCATCCATTCCCTGACCGACCATCGCCGCCATTTGCCGCTGGAAAAGAAGAATGAACTGGTCCAGGCGCATCCGGACTTCCAGCTCGTGATTTCCTACAACCCCGGCTATCAGAGTGTGCTTAAAGATCTGAAGGAATCCACCCGGCAGCGGTTCTGCGCGATTTCCTTCGACTATCCTGATGCGGCAATCGAAGCGGAAATCGTGGCGCGTGAAGCCGGTGTCGAGCCTGAAACAGCAAGGGTTCTTGTCCGGGTTGCGGAAAGATCCCGGAACCTCAAGGGTCACGGACTGCGCGAAGGTGCATCGACGCGCATGTTGATTGCAGCCGGTCAGCTGACAGCGCAAGGCGTGCCGCTGGAAGAGGCCTGCCAGATTGCCATCGTGCTGCCGCTGGTGGATGAGCCGGAGATCCGCGCTGCGATGTCCTCCGCTGTTTCAGCCTGCCTCTGAGACATGGCTGTGACGATGACCGAGGCTGCCACGGCAAAGGCGAACACCGTTGAGACGCGCGAATGTGAACGGCAAATGTCTGCCGTCTGGACAAAGGCCCTGTCCCGGATTTCCCAGGCCGGTTACGGCGAAACCGTAACGCAAGCCTATCGCACGTGTGGCCCGATGATTGCGGAGGCGGTTTCGGAAGAAGCCGCAGCCGATCTTGGACGCCTGGTTTCCTGGATTGCCATTCGTTCCGGCCGGCGCGCCGCTGCAAGGGTGCCGCATACAGCGGCTCGCGCAGCGGAGCACTTGAAGACATTTCCTGCTTTTTCGGAGTGGTGCGCTCTTTTGGAACGGACCGGACGCGACCTGCCGGAAGCCGTTGAGGCACTGCTTGAGACCTCTGACAGATCCCTGGCAGAAATCGGCTTGTCCGGCTTCAGGACATTCGTCGGCATGGGGTTGGCACTCAGACTGACGAGCCGCGAAAAGGCGCGATTGTTTCTCGCTGGTGAAGACCCGGAAGCGCGGCACTTTCTTGACCGGCAGTCGTCAGTCTTGCGATTTGACGACGAAGAGCTTCGGTTGAAGACGTTTCATGCCGCCTTGTGGGGTCAGCTTCCGCCCATCGTCGAAACCCCGGCCACAGCTCCGGAGCAAATGCGTCGCAGAGCCGGGTTCGGGCGGGATGGCATTCGTCTGCCGTCGGGATTCCCGGGTTTTGACCGCGCGGACAGCCTGAAGCTTTATCATGCGGCTCTTGCCCATGTCGGCGCTCACATTGCCTTCACCCGGCAGGTGTTTGAGCGAAAGTCCCTGAAACCCTTGCAAGTCGCCGTTATCTCCTTGCTTGAAGACGCGCGGGTCGAAAAGCTCGCTCTGCAAAAGATGCCGGGGCTGAGGTCACTCTGGAGCAGCTTCCACACCATGGATGCAAACTCCGCGGACCTGGCGATAACCTTGATGGCACGGTTGTCGCGCACGCTGATAGATCCGGAATACAGCGATACCAACGGTTGGGTGGAGAAAGGAAAACGCCTGTTCGAGGAAGCCTTTGCCGCGACCCCCAACGACCAGACCTTCTGCCGAAGAATTGGCGGGCTGCTTGCCAACGATCTGGGGCAGATGCGGCTGCAGTTCGACGCCCGCACCTATATGGTGCAGCCGGCCTACAGGGACGACAACCTCGGTATCTGGACCTTCGACGAGGAACCGGACCTGATCGAGATGGATGTTGCGGTTGAAACGGAAGGTGTGCGCCTGGAGCAACAAGAACGCGACGAGGCCGACAGGCAGGAGCCCGAAGAGGAAGAAAAGCGCGAGGAAGAGGCCGCGGCTGCGGAAAAGCTACGGCTTCGAGATGAGGACGCGGTAACCCGGCTGATCACCTATCCCGAATACGATCATGTCAGCCGCCGCATGCGCCCGGACTGGTGCACTGTTCATGTCACTGAGGCACCGCGAAAGGCGGCAACCGGTCTGTTGCGGAGCCTCAGGCAAGAAACCAGGATACAGAGTTCTCTCATCTCTCTGATCTCCGGTGCCAATGTGAATGCCTTCCAGCGGGAGCGTCGGCTGGAAACCGGTGACTTTCTCGATCTGGATGCATGCATCGATGCTCAGGCAAGTCGCCGCAACCGGGAGATCCCCGATCCGAGGATCTTCGGCCGGAAGAGTTGCAAGGGACGGGACCTGGACATCCTGTTGCTGATCGACCAGTCACACTCAACCGGCGAGCCGGCAGGCGAGGGGGGCGCCAGCATTCTCGATCTTGAACGCCTGTCTGCCGCGATAATGGCCGGGGCGATGGAGACGACCGGCGACAATTGCGCACTTGCAGGGTTTTGCTCGGACACTCGGGAGACGGTCCTATATGCGCGGATCAAGGACTTCGGCCAACCGGTCGACCAAGGCGTGTATGAACGCTTGGCCGGTCTGGAAAGTGCTTTTTCGACCCGGCTGGGCCCGGTTATGCGTCACGGTGGGCGTGAGCTCGCCGAAAGGACGGCATATCGAAAGGTATTGCTGGTGGTGACTGACGGCGAGCCGTCCGATATTGACGTCGATGATCCGGATTATCTCCTGGAAGACGCCCGTTTCGCCTTGCGCGAATTGGCGATGGCCGGCATCGATGTTTTCTGTTTCTCGCTCGGCGACAACCGCAACGATTATTCCGGCAGGATTTTTGGCGGCAAGAATGTCAGAAAGCTCGCGGACCTTTCCAGGCTTCCTGGCGCTCTGCTTGGGCTCTATGGAGAGTTGAAAAAGTAGGAGCTGCCTCTGGTGAGCTGCTCTCATTTCTCCGGATTGCCAGTTCTGTGGTGAACCTTGCGCCAGTCTTGAGCGAGCTCTGATCGCCTGTTCCGACCGTACCGATTCTGTTGAAACATCAGAAAATCTGCCTTTAACCCGCAAAACACCCGGAAAAGTTTCAAGGAAGATTTTGCGTGGGTTTAACTTCAGCCAGTGTTCTGAATATGTGGCCGGTCCATCGCCGGAGACCTCGCGGTAGGTTTCAAGGGCAAATTAAGTAATTGAAATAAATAAGGAAAAAATAGGATCGGCTATAATGATGCTCTGGAACTCGCAAAGATTGGCACACCCGTCGGGTCGGAAAGTTTCGTAGAGGCATCTGGAATGCCGGTTCAACCAGGCCGGGTTAGGGTTTCGTTAACTTAAATTTCCTTGCACCATCTGCTGGAATCCTGCATCCATGACGGAGTTACCGCTCATATCGGGCACGAAACCGTCAGAGGGCATTAATGGCCGTTACCGAACAATTTTCCGGTGGACGCGATACGACCGCAAAAATCGAAAGTTTCACGCAGAAGCTTTCGGACCGTTTGCAGACGATGCGCGAAATGACCTACCCGCCGGAAGCCCGCAAGGTTTTCGGCCGGACGTTTTCCACGACGGATCTGGTTCGTCTGCTGGGCGTGCCGGAAAGCACGCTTCGCACCCTGACGCTGGAAGGCAAGGGCCCGCAGCCGCATCGCGCCGAAAACAACCGCCGGATCTATACAGTCGATCAGGTTTGGGAACTGAGGGCATTCCTCGCGGAACTCAGGCCTGACGATGCGCATCGCCTCGTGCCTCATCGCCGACCGGGAGAAAAACTGCAGGTCGTTGCCGCTGCTAACTTCAAGGGTGGCAGCTCTAAGACGACCACCTCCGTTCATCTGGCCCATTACCTGGCTATCCAGGGCTACCGCGTGCTGTGTGTCGACCTGGATCCCCAGGCCTCCATGACCACGACCTTCGGCATTCAGCCCGATCGTGATCTTCGGTCCGGCGAAGACGATGACGAACGGACCGATACGACCTACGACGCTTTGCGGTACGACAATTACCGCGTGCCGTTCTCCGAGGTCATACGTGAGACCTACTTCCCGGGCATTCACCTTGCCTGCGGCAACCTGCGCCTGATGGATTTCGAATACGATACGCCGACCGCGCTTGCCGAAAGGACGACCGACGAGCTTGGCCTGTTCTTCCAGCGCCTCGATGCCGTGATCCAGTCGGTTGAAGAGCACTATGACGTCGTTGTCCTCGATACGCCACCTTCGCTCGGCTACACGACTATGGCGGCTCTCTATGCGGCAACGGGCCTGATCATCACCGTTCACCCGGCCATGCTCGACGTCTCGTCATGCTCCCAGTTCCTGAAGATGATTTCGGATGTGACCCATACGTTGTCCGAAGGCGGTGCGGTTTTTGAACATGACTTCACGAAGTTCCTGCTGACCAGGGTCAACCCCAACGACGGGCCGCAGAAGATCATGTCGGGCACGATGCGGGACTTGTTCGGGACCGACGTCCTTGTCGCCGAGGCGATTGAATCGACCGCCATCGCATCTGCCGGCGTTGCCAAGAAAAGTCTCTACGAAATCGAATCCGGTGAAGTCGGCCGGGAAACCCTGAAGCGGGCGCTGGAAAGCGCAGACCGCGTCAACGCCGAAATTCTCGATCTGATCAAGAGTGTATGGGGCAGGGAGGTTTGACGATGAAAAAGTCGATCGTCAAAATGATGTCCGACGCGGCAGCTGCAGCCGCCGACAAGAAGGAGCCGCCCAAACCGGTTGCGGGCCAGAAGGTAACCGCACCCGTCGTGAATTCCATGGGGCGCGCCTTGTCGCATATGCGCGAGGACAGCATCGTTGCCCTTGATCCGTCGAAAATCGACCCAAGCCCGTTTTCCGATCGCTTCGAAACAGACCTCGAAGCGCAGGAGGCTCTCGAAGAACTCAAGCTTTCGATCCAGGATGAGGGGCAGAGGATCCCCGTTCTGGTGCGCCCGCACCCCACGGAACGGGACCGCTATCAGCTGGCCTATGGACACCGCAGGTTGTTTGCCATTCAGACATTGATGGCGGAAGCCGGCAAACCGGAGACGTTCAAGGTCAAGGCGTACGTTCGCAAGCTTAGCGATGCCGAGCTGATCAAGGAACAGTCGCTTGAAAACGGCGTCCGCGAAAACCTGACCTTCGCGGAGATGGTCCTGTGGGCTGTGCAGCTGCGCGAAGCAGGGCTCAAGCAGCGCGAGATGCAGCCGGTGCTCGGCCAGGTTCAAACGGTCATTTCCAATATGCGGAAGATCGCCGACAGCATCCCGCACGATATCATTCGCGCGATTGGCCGTGCCAGGAATGTTGGCCGGCCAGCGTGGATGGAACTGGCGAAGCTGTTTGAAGACCCTGCCGCCGAACAGCGCGTTCGATCCGTCATAGACGGTGAGGATTTCAGGCTGGCTGCTGCGCAGGACAGAATGTCCATGGTAACGCAGGCAGCAAGAGGCAAACAAAAGAAGGCTGCACCGGCAACACTGGCAGCAGCAGAAATCACATCGAACGGAACGGTACTGGCAAAACTGAAGAGAACATCGGCGGCAACCGTGTTCTCGATACCGAAATCCGAAGCTGAATTCAGTCACTGGCTGGAGGAGAACCTTCCGGACGTCTATCGCGATTATCTGCGCCAACGGCAGGAAACGGGACGTACGAAGGGCTGAGGATGGTCGTGGCATACCTCAAAAGGGAATGCCGGGCGCACAATGATCCGGGGCAGGTTTTCAAATGTAGTCCCGGGCCATATCGGCAAGAGGCCGGATTTCGGCCAGGCCCCGTGAAGAAGGAGACGGTGCGAGAGAAATAGAGACCAAATGAAAAGAGACCGAAACGGCGGCAACCGTTCAGTCTCTTTAATCACGGTTCAACTTGGAACGTCCAAACAGGAACCTCAACACTTCCCTGTTTTAGGCGAATTCCGAATCACGCGCAAGATCCATCTTGTGTGAACGGTGGATTTCTGCCGATTTCCCGAAGTTGAACCTCCTGAAACGCATAACGCCGCACGTTGGCTCGTGTCGGTGAACGGAGGTTGTCATGCCTGCTGTTTCGAACGTCTCTTCCTTCCGGAAGGTGACGCCGGGGATACTTGCGTCCCAGCGTCTGGCAATGTCGAACGACATTCCCGATATTGGAAAATCCGAAGTCGCTATTGCCTTGAAACGTGCGGCCCAGCCGATCGGTCTCACGTCGACAGCCTATCATGTCCTGGACATCCTGCTTGGCCTGTCAAAGCCGGACGACTGGAAAGGGGACAACAGGCCCGTTGTTGCCATCTCCAATGAGAAGCTTGCCTCATATGTCGGCAAGAGTGAACGAACGGTCATTCGCGCCATCAAGCAGCTGGTCGAGGCCCGTATTCTTGCCTACAGGGACAGTTCGACCGGCCGCAGGTGGGTGCACCGCAACGACAGTGGCGACATTACCTTTGCCTATGGTCTCGATTTCACGCCGGCAAGAGTGCGATACCGCGAAATCAAGCGCCAGGCCGACGAATGGCAGGCTCATCTCAATGCCGTCCGGGAAGCCAAACGGACGGTCATGAGGATCTCCAGGGCGATTGTCGACATCGTCGATGCAACGAAAGACGTCGACCTGACAGACTTCCTGGATCAGATGGCAGCTATTCTGGACGCGGAGACTGATGTTCAGGCAAAAGCTCAGGCGTTGCTGGACCTTTACGACCTGGTGATGGAAGCTCTGAAGGAGGCCTCCAATACGCAGTCAACTGCACATAAAAATGGGGATTCGTCATGCGAAGATGACATCAATGTCACCCCTATATTTAATACAAACTCACCAGACTCTTGTTCAAATAACCGGACATCTGCTCACGCAGATGAAATCAAAAATAAAACTAACGTCGCCTACGGCGCCGAAATAGCTCCTGAAAGGGAGCAAGCGGAGCGGGGTGGGGGCTCCAACAGGGGATATACACTGCAGAAAGGCTCCGGTAAGGCGGATTTTGTCCGATCGGAAACCCTGGACGCTGTTTCGATCTCTTTGCTGGAAAGCGCATGTACGTCGATCCAAGGCGATTTTGGGCTATCTCTCAAAAGCTGGCCGGACCTCATTGCCGCAACCGACGTGCTGAGGATCGGTATCGGATTAAGTGAAAAAGGCTTTACCGAAGCCTGCGGAAGGCTGGGGCGGCATGTTGCTGCGGCGATTCTTGCGATGGTGGCCGAAAAGGCCTTGCGGGATCCGGAAAAAATCAGCTCGCCGGGCGGTTACTTCCGGGCATGTTGTGAACGGGCGACCGAAGGCAAACTTGCGCTGGCAAAATCCCTGTTCGGCCTCGCTGCGCGCTGATCGGGCGCCGCGGGGAGCGGGATCCTCTTGTGCGAGTACTGCTTCCGGGCAGGGGGCGCCAAAATGAAGGGATCTTGAAACTTTGTGGTCTTCCCGGGAGTGCTGATCCTGCACGAACACGGGTAATCGCTGCAGGGCACGTAGGCGGCGCTGGATTCGAGCCTTCATAAACTTGCCTTACGCATGGCTGACTTTTGTCAAAACGACGCCTCATTCCTGCGATCCTGTTCCCCACCTGGAAGCCCGGTGTTTTGCACCATGAACTAAATTGTCCGTTCGTTCGTCTTTCAACGACAACGAAGCAAGACCGACTGGAAACTTCATGAGCAGATCTGTTTTCATTGCACTTTTTTTCATGGCATTTGTCCAAGGCGCTTACGCGAAATCCAGTGAACTGAAGAACCACCGGGGAGACCCTGAAGAATTCAGTTTTGCGACGGTGATCGCGAAGGCTCGGGAACTCGGGACAAGACCGTATGAAGCGCAAAAAGTGCGATCTGAAGATCTTCTGGAGGAAATTGACTACGACGCGCATTGGAAGATCAGCTTTCGCAAGTCGGCCACCCTGGAGCTGGTACCAGGCGTCCCAATTCAGTTTTTTCACCTGGGCCGCTTCTTCAAGCAACCGGTCAAGCTGAACGAAGTCGCTGATGGCGTTTCCCGAGAAATTCTCTATTCACCTGACTATTTCGACATGCCGCACGACAGTCCGGCGCGAAAGTTGCCCGAAAATCTCGGATTTGCCGGGTTCCGCGTCATGCGGGAAGATTTGAAAACCGACTGGGTTTCCTTCCTGGGTGCATCCTACTTCAGGACAGATGGCCAGTCTCGCCAGTATGGGCAGTCGGCGCGCGGACTTGCCCTTAACACCGGACTTTCGATGCCGGAGGAATTTCCCAGATTTACGGAATTCTGGTTCGAACCATCCGCATCGACAGATGACGGTTTGGTTGTCTATGCACTTCTTGATAGCCCATCTGTCGCCGGCGCCTATCGAATGCACATGAAAAATGAGGAGGGCAGTGGGCAGGTCATGGATGTGACAAGCCACCTATTCTTCCGAAAGTCCGTGGAAAGACTGGGAATAGCGCCACTCACAAGCATGTACTGGTACTCTGAGTCCAATCGCCTGAAAGGCCGGGATTGGCGCCCTGAAGTGCACGATACCGATGGTCTTGCGATGATTAGCCAGTCGGGAGAGATGATATGGCGGCCCCTCAACAACCCGTCCGAGGTTCGCACGTCCACCTTTCGGGCGGACAATGTGAGAGGATTTGGCCTCGCACAACGAGACCGGGAGTTTGAGAATTTTCAGGATGACGGAGTGTTTTATGATCGTCGACCGTCCGTCTGGATCGAACCTGACGAACCTTTTGGAAAGGGTGTGGTTCAACTGGTGGAGATCCCCACGGACGACGAGATCTATGACAACATAGTCGCTTATTTTTTACCGGACGAACTGCCGAAAGCGGGTGACGAATGTACGTTTTCCTACCAGATGACATGGCGTGATCAGCATCCGCTGCCTCAGTCCGGTGCCCGGGTTTTCGCAACCCGTATCGGCCAGGGAGGAATTCCAGGACAACCTCGACCGAAGGACCAGATGAAAGTCGTGGTCGAATTCCAGGGCAAATCCTTGAACGGGATGAAGAAGAAGGACGAGGTTGAGGCCGTTGTGGAGCTTTCCAAGGGTGAGCCAATAAATCTTTTCGTTCAACCTGTCGTCGGTACGGATCGTTGGCGCTTGACGTTCGATGTCAAGATCGACGGGCGTGACCCGGTGGAGGCGCGCGCTTTTCTGAAAGGCGGCGATGATGTCCTGAGTGAAACCTGGCTCGGGCAATTGATAGCGGAGCACCTGGAATTGGAATAGTTTCCCGATGTGGCAAAGGGCACAGTTACCAAGTGCGGGAATACCGAGCCTTGAAAACCGAACTGGGATTTTGTGTCTGTATTTCCCTGATGCTTGCCCGAAGTGTGAAGGCTTTGGTCAAGGGTTGTTGCAACGAAACGCTCGAGTGCCACACGGCGTCGTCTTTTGAGTTGTTGAATTCCGCTGCCAAGACTGTCGCGGTCGGGCCCAGAGACACTTCCACGCTCTTGGTGGTATTCCAGTCAATGTCATTCGTCTCGAAACCGGGCGTCTGGAAAGAATAGGAATCTCGCAAGATCAGGTTGGCGTGCCTTGTGAGTTTGATTTTCTTTCCTGCAGTGAATCTGGTCGATGCAAGGTCGTTGTCCGGGTCAAAGCGCAAGGTCAGGTCCGTCTCGTCCATTCCTGCCAATTTGTAGTCGTCTTCGAAACGCAGTCGTGTCCATAGCGTTCCACTCGGTACGTAGCTGCGTGGCGCATTGAGCACATGCCTGGGCAAAGCTGCTGGCATGTTGATATCCGATCCAAATGCAGGCCGGCCCGGAACAGGAAGCTGAGCGCCTACCGTCATGTTGTAGGAACTTTCAGATGGCTTTGAAAAAGACCAGACGTAAGGTTTGATATTCTCAGCGTGAACAGGCGTGACTGTTGCGGAGGCCGCTGCCGCAGTGCCTGTGATTACGCCCTTGATTACGGAAACTGCCAGTAGGTAACTCGGTGTGCGCATGTTCTATTATCGAGAGCTTGAGGTCGCTTGCTGTCGGTCTGACGGGATGAAACTGAGTGAACTTGATTCCGAAAAGGTTAATGCAACAGTACGCAATGATACCTTGCGAAAGTTACCTAGGTTTCGAAATATATATCTCTAAGTATCAGAGTTGATTGAATTAATATCTCTTCCGCTGATCATGTGAACATGGATATGCATATGGAATGAGTTCCACTTTTGCTGTGGGAATACACTGATTTCATAACCGCCGAGTTGATAAGAACCGCGTCTCGCGGACTTGCAACGTGGCTATCTTTTGTGGATCGGGCTCGAGGCATCCCCTTGCTACAATATAACTGGTCAACTTCCTGGCGTCTGTGTCTCAGAGGGCTTCAGGCATTCGGTTGTTCTGCAAACCCAGGCCTGTCGGCAAGTTAGCGAGCACCTTTTCCGCCGGAATTGCGTCGGTCTTCAAAGATGTCCACGGCGCTGAAAAATCTTCGGTGATTGACGATCGTCTCACAGAAAATCCTCTGTTGGCACAGTTATGTGTCTTTGGGGTGCCCTGTACCCCCGATCGCTGATTCAATTTATGGCTGCAAATGAAAGCAGTACATTCACATTCTGTTTCAATCTTGAAATGCGCCGGAACTCGGCGGTTTCCGAGGCGTTACTCCCATATCGTCGCCTCATCCCTGTCAGATACCGGCGACTTCAATCTGGGAGAGTTACAATGCTACGTGAACTTGTCACTGCGTCCGCAATCGGACTGTTCATGGTCGGCGGTGCGTATGCGCAAAGCTCGACTGAAGTACCTACGACTACCGTGCCGGCAACTCCTGCCACCCCTGAGCCCGTTCAGATGGTGAAAAAGGCCGAAGGACACCTTGCCACGGATCTGCTTGGCCGAACGGTCTACAATGGTACGAGTGAAGAGTCTGAAGCAATTGGCGACGTCAACGACTTCACTGTGGGTCCTGACGGTCAGATTCAGGCAATCGTGATCGGAGTTGGAGGCTTTCTTGGCCTGGGCGAGAAAAACGTCGCGATCGAGTACGGCCTTGTGAAGTTCGAAGATCGCAACGATAGCGAGGTGCTGGTGGTTGAAACGACCGCAGAAAAGCTGGATGCGCTGGAGCCCTTCGAGGAAGCTGCATATCGCCCCGTTCCAGCTGATGAAAGCGTGGATGAAACCAGGCCGGCAACCGCTGAGGATCTGAACAATGCACCGGTTGAGAAAGCTCCTGAGGCGCTGATTGATTCCGAAGCGGATAGAAACGTTACGCCTGCAAACTGACATCGTGACCAGAATGGTGCGGGCGGCATTCCGAAATGTCGCCCACACTAAAAATATTCCATAATCAAAATTACGCGATTCTCGCTTGTGAGCGGGTGCGCGCTATTCCCAAGTGCGACTTCTGTTTGAAACCAATAGGTTATCAAACAGGAGGATTGTGTCATGGGATCAAAATACAGCCACCTGACGCTGGAGGAGCGCCGCAAGATTGAACGCTGGCGCCAGGCGAAAGTGTCACCTTGCCGAATGGCGAAGATCCTTGGGCGGCACCGATCAACGATTTTTCGAGAATTGAAACGCAACCATTTTCAAGATGAACAGTTGCCGGACATCGTCGGCTATTTTGCTGTGGCGGCCCACCAGGAATGCGCCACGCGTCGGTCACGAAAACGAAAACTGATCAAGCATTCGGATCTGCGTCATCTTGTGACCGATCGCATCAAGGATGGCTGGACGCCGGAACAGATTGCCGGACGCATGAGATACGAAGGCGCCTCCCACCGGGTCTGCCAGGAAACGATCTACCGTTATATCTATTCGAAGGAAGGCCTTGCCCAGGAGCTGTGGTGGTACTTGCCGACACATCGAAAGTCTCGAAAGCCCAGACGAGCGAGAAAGCGCCTGCCACCCAAATTCCATCGTGACGTCAGCATCTTGTTCCGGCCAGATGCCGTGGCACATCGGCAGGAGTTCGGGCACTGGGAAGGTGATTTAATGCTGTTCAAACAGCACTTTGGTTCTGGCAACGTTACGTCCCTGGTGGAACGCGTCACCCGGTTCACCTTGCTTTTAAAGAATGACAACAGAAGAACACATTTGGTGCTTGGCAAGGTCATCGATGCGATCCGCCACCTGCCAATCCGTTCCCGAAAATCCATCACGTTCGATCGAGGAACCGAGTTTGTGGCCTGGCCGCATCTTCAAGCGGAAATCGGTACACAAACCTGGTTCTGTGATCCATCTGCCCCCTGGCAGAAAGGCACCGTGGAAAACACCAACCGACGTGCCCGACGATGGCTTCCCCGCAAACTCAATATGAGCCGGGTCACCGATCTTGAGTTGAAAGGGATCTGTGACCGGCTCAATGCGACGCCCCGGAAATGCCTTGGTTGGAAGACGCCGGCCGAAGTCTTCAGGGAGAAGATGCTGGCGCAATGAGTGAACGCCCCCTACCCTTGCAATCCGCAGAAGTCGCACTTCAAGTATCGCTCACACGGGGCACATTCTATCCCGAACTGCAACAAAGGCGCTAAGCTGCCTGCTTTTCGGGAGCGATGTTTTGTCAGTTCCTGAGGAACCGATACGACCCCTGATCGATCGGTTGAACAACACTCCAAGGAAATGCCTCGGATATAAAACGCCAGCCGAAATTTTTCGCCAAGGAATAGAATTCTGACAAGTCTTTCGCGTCAGTCAGTAATCTTTTCAGTTCTTAGCAAAAGTTGAGACAACAAGCTCCAGCTGTTGGCTGCGTGCTAGGCTGGCAGGCGTGATGACGAGCTGGTCTTTAATTAGAGACCAACAATCCTCACGACTTGATCCAAGTTCCTTGCAATCAGGATGTTCCTTCCAGTGATTAAGAAAGAAAGACCGGGCGGCCTCGTTCTCAACATTCAGATCGCCTAAGCGCTCATAGCCGCCAAGTTCAATGCCGATCTTCTTTGCGCTCAGGTATACTAATTCGCTACTATAGATTTCTGATTCACCTTTTCTGTAATAGAGGTCATACTCCCAGTTAAAATAATCTGTCGCAGCAAGTACGATCGGGTGATACCAATCTTTGGGTGGGGTTAAATTCTTGATCCGGTATATTTCGTAGTCATGTCCAACTCCGCGTTGCAAGAATACATCTAACTCTGATTCGTAAACATCGCCGTCCGACGTTGCTTCGACGACAATGGGGCCGCCACCAGAAGCACGCAGGATTCCAACATGGGTCAATCTGCTGCCAGTGGCAGCTTTAAGCATTTCCGCTTCAAAGTTGCGCGTCTCCTGAAAAATCAGGTCTCCTCGTTGCCAATTACCGAGCAGCTGATCCGCAAACGCTGTGTTGGCAGACGAAAAAGACAAGAAAACCGAAGCCCAAAATATTTGGTTCAGTACCTTTGGCCTCATACAAATCCCCGATTGAATGCCACGTATGGGGCAATGTCCTTGAAACTTGGCTGTGCCCCTAGAGTAGAAATGTTTGCGCATACAACCAACATTTAGTTCATCTGCAACGGGCTTGACAACCTAACCAGCGCGCAAGGCAACGCGTACAAAATCGGAGGACGCAGGGGCACCGGACGCCAACGCCTGAATTGGCTAACCCTTGGACCAGGCGCGCAGGCGTCGGGCGGCGGTTCGACCGATGATCACGGGTTCGGTTTGACCGCGTAATGTGACTGCCTGTTTGCCACCAGCGTCGTGTTTGATGGCCTCAATGGTGCTGCTGTTTATGATAATCGAACGGGAGATGCGCACCAGTTCGCGGTGTTCGATCTCGACTTCAAACTGACCCAATCGCCGGCTCACAAGGATCACACGGCCACGCGTCAGATGAACCCGTGTGTAATCACCTTCCGCTTGCAGCATCGCAATTTCATTGAGCAACAAGAACTGCGTCGCACCATCGACACGGATTGCTATACGTTCGTCACTGGCACCTGGGGAGACCGCACGCCGCTCCCTTTGCCGTACGATAAGGCGATCGATGGCCCGCTCAAGGCGCTCGGGCTCGACTGGTTTCAGCAAATAGTCCGCCGCTCCATGGTCAAATGCACGTACCGCATGATCTGCATGCGCTGTGACGAAAACAAAATCGTACGGATTTTCATCCGCACGCAGTATCGCAAACCCGTCTGGTTTACCCATCCCGAGGTTTATGTCGAGGAAGGCTGCATCAGGAGCGTGCGTTTCCAGCAGTGTCTTGGCTTCCGCCATCGAAGCGCCCGTGCCGACCACTTCCACTGCATCATGGGCATTGCACATGCGGCTCAGAAGACGCCGCGCCGGCGGTTCATCATCAACGACAATCACGCGAAGCATGGTTCACCCGAGAGCGTGAGCTCTGCAACAACTTCGTCTCCATCATGACGCAACTGAAATCGGTGACGGTTCGGGAAATGCAGGTCGAGGCGGCGCTGTAAATTTGAGAGGCCAATGCCCGTATCGGTCTTGCCCGGGATCAGTTGACCTGCGTTTCGAACCTGCAGGAGCAGACCCTTATCGTCCTTGTGTGCCGAAACTCGGAGGTTCAGGTCCGACGTGTAGCCGTGCTTGAAGGCGTTCTCAACCAGTAGCTGGAGGGTCCATCGGGGCAACAGGTGTTGTGCCGCAAAAGGAGTGACATCGAGGCCCATCAGAAATGGCACTTCGAACCGGCCTTCCTGGATCCTGAGATAAGTGCGCAAACTATCGATTTCTTCGGCGAGAGAACAGACCGGGCGCTGATGTTCCTCCAGGTTATGGCGCAGGAAAGCCGCGGTGTTGCGGATCATTTCAAGCGCGCCGTCTGGATTATAGTGGATCTCCGCCGCAATCGTGTTCAGCGTGTTGTAAAGAAAATGCGGGTCGAGCTGAGTACGCAGACGATGCAACTCGGCACGTGTTGCATTGGTTTCCGCGAGGATACGGCGGGTTTCAGCAGCGCGCGCCTTGCTCCAGGAAATCATCCAGGCGTAGAGCGAAAACCAGCATACAAAAATTGCGAAATAATAGGCGCCAGGGATCGCGGCAACGCCGCCATCGCGCCAAGGCAAGGTCTTTTCGAAAGAGGCGAGGATCCCTCCGCCGATCAACATCTGAACGCCAGCGGCAACGACGCAGAACGTAAAGCCAAAGAACGCGAAACGAGGGCTTATCCTGACGACCCCAAGGCGGACAGCGGTCATATGGAAGCCAGCGGTCATCAAGAAACCGAGAGAGTCCAACGTCAGCGTCATCTGCGCGGCGAGAAGCGTATCGTTGTAAAGCACGACGCGGGCGAGAAACCCAATCGAAGCGAGGAAGAGCCACGCGGTCGTATGTGCTTTCAGGAGAGGAAAGCCAACTTCCAGTAGCGCTGTTCCAGGGTTGTCGAATTCATATTCGTCTGCAGGCGCCAGCGAGTTGTCCCAGGGATCGTTCTTCAATTGAGCACCGCGCATCGGTCGGTTCGTTCTCACGTGGGGTCGAAAAAGAGGATCCGCAGTTTTACGTACTGCGCTCGCGCCGGGCGAGCATGCGAGGTAATTGCGCGGCAGTCAACACAAAGGGCGCTCACGGTACTTTCAAGCAATGCTGAAAATGCTGTTTCGTCGAGTGTTTTTGTCAATTCATCGATCCAAACTTGCAGTGTGTTCGACCGAAATGAAATGGATTGCGCATTGAGGCTTCGCATAACCGACCCACGCCTATGCGACTGAATTTTGTTTCCGGAGTTCCCTTAAATGATGTGCCGCATGCTGTCCGCTCGCCGTTTTGACGATAACGACAAGAACAAGAGCAACGTTCGCGCCTGTGCAGCCAAGCAAGGAATGTTGGTTTCAACATCTGTGCTTGCTCTCATTTATGCACTCCCTGGCCACGCCAATGATTGTACATATCCCGTACCCAACAACGGTCCGGTGAACTGCACCTTGGACTCAGGCACCACAAGCGGTGTCTCGATCGTCCAGTACGGTTTTGAGTCCGGCGTCTCGATGACACTCGAAAACAATGCGACGCTCTCGCAGAACACTGACGCCGCGAGTTATGAGGAAAACAGCAATGAGCTGTATCTTCATTTCTTCGGCTTGAACGGAACTACCGATGATGGAGTAAACGGCGTTGCCGGACCGTCACTCACGGTCATCAACAATGGCAACATCACAGCAACGGGCACCGCATCTCAGTCAGACACGGTCACTGAAATCGCACCTATCGAGATCCTCAGCAACGGTGGAAGCGGCGCGACGCCGGACGACAATGGTACCGGAGGTTCGGGTGCTAACGGCGGCACCGTGACCATCACCAACAATGCCAGCATCATCATCGACCCATCCGCAACGCAGGACGTCAACGCAGAACTTCGGGGCATACGCGCGCACAGCAACGGTGGCGCCGGCGGCGACCAAAACTCAAGCCTGGTGATCGGTGATCAGTATGGCGGTCAGGCTGGTGACGGGAATACCGTCTCGGTGACGAATTCGGCGAGCGGGACCATCTCGTTCGGCAGCGATGGCGCACCCGTGTCCGGTGAAAATGTGGGCCGTGCCATTGAAGCGGTGAGCCAGGGAGGGACCGGTGGTGACGACAACGGTCCTGGTGGTCAAGGCGGATCCGTCACCATAACCAACGAAGGTACAGTCAACGTTTTTTATAGCGAGCGTGCAACCGGTTCCAGTGGCGTTGCTGGCCTCTACGCCCGCAGCGAGGGCGGTAGTGGAACGGAGTCGAATGACAATAGCGACGATGGTGGTGCGGGGGCGTCCGGCGGGGCAGTCACCATCAACAACAGCGGTTCAGTCCGCGTAGATACTTCGGCCACAGCAAATCCGATCCAGGGCGAGTCTGCTGCATTGCTTGGCATATCGATTGGCGGAGCTGGAGGCGAGTCATCCAACAAGGCCACAGGCGGTGCTGGCGGTTCGGCTGGCACCGTCACCGCCAATCCCTCCGGCACGATCGTGACCGATGGTGACGGCATATCGGGGTTGATCGCTCGCTCCGAAGGCGGCGCAGGTGGTGACGGCGATGGCGATACGGATTCGACCGGTGGGAAAGGTGGTGCCGGCGGTGATATCCAGGTGAGCCTTGGCGGTTCGATCACGACTTCCGGCGATGAGGCCTACGGTGTCATGGGCCAATCCATCGGCGCGCTTGGCGGAGGCAATGCCGGGACCGGCGGACTTGGGGGCAATGGCGGTTACGTCGGCTTTTATAGCACTTCGGGGTCGGTGACCACGGCCGGTGACTTTGCCTCTGGTATCACGCTGCATTCCGTGGGCGGCGGCGGTGGCACAGGAGATAATTTTACGGGTGTGCTGGCAGGGTCCGGCGGAAACGGCGGCAACGGTGGTGATGCCGGACAGGTGGAACTCTCATCCGGCTCCGCAGTCACTACGAGCGGTGACTATGCAGCGGGCATCATCGCGCAGTCCATTGGTGGATCTGGCGGGACAGGCGGTATTGGCGCGGGGCTCTTCCTGGGGCTCGGCGGTGACGGCGGTGCTGGCGGTTCTGCCGAACAGGCAATTGTCAACAACACGGGCGTTATTGTCACCAGGGGCTACGGCTCAAACGGCATCATCGTCCAGTCGCTGAGCGGCGGTGGCGGCGTGGCGGGCGTTGATGGTGGTACCTTGTCGATTGGCGGCCAAGCGGGCGCCGGTTCCAACGGCGCGCGTGCTTATGCGACCAACAACAACAACGTGACAACCAGCGGCGATGCGTCGGTGGCGATCGTGGCCCAGTCCATCGGCGGTGGCGGCGGCTCGGCCGCGGGCAGCGCGGGAATATTCGTGGTTGGTGGTTCAGGGTCCGCCGGCGGTAACGGAGGCGAAGTCGAGGTCTATCATGTCGGCGGCGCGCTGAGCACTGCAGGCGAGTTCTCGCATGGCATCACGGCGCAATCCATTGGTGGCGGCGGCGGTAACGGCGGTAATGTGTTGGACCTCTCGATCGGTTCCATCGGCCTTGCTGGTGTTGGCGGCTCTGGCAGTGCCGGTGGCGACGGCGGGTCCGTGTGTGTCACAAATTTCTACGACACCGCTTCTGGTTGTTCGAATGCGCCAAGTGACGATAGGTCCGAGGCACCGGCGACGAGCATGGCGAGTATCCTAACCATTGGCGACTTTGCCGTGGGCGCAATGGCTCAATCCATCGGAGGTGGCGGTGGCAACGGTGGCTCGGCAACAGGTGTGGACATCGCATCGGTCACCAATCTCCAGGTGGGCGCTTCTGGGAGCGCCGGCGGCAACGGCGGCGAAACCCGGCTTTCCTTCAATGATTTTAAAGTCGAAACGCGAGGCAACAACGCCACAGGCTTGCTTAACCAGTCTATTGGGGGCGGTGGCGGCAATGGAGGCAATGCGCTTGCAAAGAACGCCTTGTCACTTCTTCCTATGCAAGTCGGCGGCAACTCTGGCGTCGGTGGAACCGGCGACAGCGCGACAACCGAACTAAATCGCACATTTGTAAAAACACTTGGTGCCAATGCGGCGGCCGTCGTCAACCAGTCGATTGGTGGCGGTGGCGGTACCGGGGGATCAGCGTCGGGATATGATGGCAGCGTCGGGATCAGCATCGAGACCGCCGTTGGCGGCAGCGGTGGAGCTGGTGGCAACGGCGGGACTTCCGATGTCCTGCTGGACGAGGGTACCGTTATCGCGACAGGTATCTATCAAGGGTCTGATGGTACGGCCGCCAATTCGTCCGCAACCGACTCTCACGGCGTGATTGCCCAATCCATTGGCGGCGGTGGCGGCGCCGGCGGCACAGCGACGGCGGATGCCATTACCCTGGCAGCTCCGACCGGTGAAGATGTTTCCTTTGCCGTTACGATTTCCACCGCAGTTGGTGGGTCTGGTGGCGTCGGTGGCAATGGCGACTATGTCAGCGTCGGCCTCACCGGCACGAAGGAACCTTCGGAAATTGCGACAGGCGGTGACGGGGCGTTTGGTATCCTGGCACAATCTATCGGCGGCGGTGGCGGCGATGGCGGCGGCTCTTCCTCCCTCGCAGACACAATCGGCGATGCCGATACGATTTCGGTCGATGTCTCTACCAGTATCGGTGGCACCGGCGGGTCCGGCGGGAATTCCGATGTGGTTATCGTCGGCATCGATACAGGCTCCAGCGTCCAAACCTATGGAGACCACGCCAACGCAATCGTTGCACAAACCATTAGTGGCGGCGGCGGCAACGGCGGTGTCGGCAGTTCCAGCAGCAACAAAATCGGTGGCGGCTTCAATGCCACGGTGAATATCGGTCTTGGAGGCACAGGTGGAACGTCAGGTTCCAACAATAGTGCCACCGTCGAGCTGGACACAGGGTCTACCGTTGCAACCTACGGCGCAAACTCACATGGGGTGGTGGCGCAGGCGATCACTGGCGGTGGCGGCACCAGCCAGGGGGGGAACATCGGTCTGTCGGCCTCCGGGGAGACCGGCGGTGACGACGACGACGACTCGTCGGATCTTTCAGCCTCCGTCACCGTCAACGTTGGGAGCACCGGAGGCAACAGCACGACCGCAGGAACTGCCGAAGTTACCGCCCTGGGTTGGGTTTCTACAACTGGAGGCGATTCCGACGGTATCGTTATTCAATCCATCGGCGGTTCTGGTGGCATCGGTGGCTCGGCCGGTAGCGACGCCGGCGATGATGGTGACGGGGACGAAAACGACGGCGGATTCCAGGGCGGCGACGAAGACACAAGCTACACGCTCACGGCTTCCGTCGGCGGCACAGGCGGCACAGGCGGGAATGGCGGCGGCGCCGTCCTTTCCTTCGGTGGCAACGTAACCACCAAGGGCGATTGGGCCGATGGTATCGTGATGCAATCCATTGGTGGCGGTGGCGGCACGGCCGGGACTGCCGTCGCCGCCGGCAGCGAAGCCACCGCCTCTCTCGATCTCGCTGTGGGCGGTACGGGCGGCACAGGCGGAAACGGCGGTGAAGTTTCAGTAACCCTCACAGACACGGCTGCTTCGGTCGCGACAATGGGCTATGGCGCACACGCCATGCTCCTCCAAAGCATTGGCGGTGGTGGTGGCCACGGCGCGGACGGTTCCGATTCTGCCGATGCCCAGATTGCCGTCGGTGGCGGTATCGGTGGTAGCGGAGGTGCGTCCGGCAACGGCGGCGCGGTATCTGTAAGTGGCGATTGGCTGTCGGCCAGCACGCAGGGCGATGATGCGTTTGCTCTTTTCGCCCAATCCATTGGCGGTGGCGGCGGCACCGGTGGCGCCGGCAGCAGCGAAGCGTCGGACAACGACGATAGCCACAGTCTGAGGCTGTCCTTGGGTGGCGACGGCGGAGGCAGCGGCAATGGCGGCACGGTCACTATCGACACCGGCGTAACCATTAAAACTGTTGGCGACCGCGCCTACGGCATCCTGGCTCAATCCATTGGCGGTGGTGGTGGCGTATCGGGCAGTGCTGACGGCGGCAGTATCAGTAGCCTGGCTCTCAACGGCACTGATGGCACGACCGGCAATGGCGCGGAGGTGTCGGTGACCCTGGACTCAGGATCCACAGTTACCACCACAGGGCGCGGAGCGCATGCCGTCATCGCACAGTCGATCGGCGGTGGTGGCGGCTTGATGGGTGATATCAGCGGGGCGTTCAACAACGACTCAATCGGAGTAAGAGACGGCGATGGTACCGGGGGCACTATCTATGTGGACGTCGATGCGGACATCACCACATCCGGCGACGGCGCCTTCGGAATTCTGGCGCAGTCCGTCGGTGGCGGTGGCGGTCTCGCCGGAGACAGCAACGGTGTTTACGCCGGCAGTAGCGCGACTTCGCCTGCGGGTGGCGACGGCACCGGCAGCGGCGGAGCCGTTACAGTTGTCCAGTCCGGTACCATATCGGCGGGCGGTGAAGGCTCGATCGGCATTTACGCCCAAAGCGCGGGTTATGCGAACACGCAGGCCATCAATGTTACGACAAACGGAACCGTAACGGGGGGAACCGGATCGAACGGCGCGGCGGTCCTCACATCGGGGGGCACGACGGACAACACGGTTGAAGTGACCGAAGGTGCGCTCGTTCTTGCCGGCACCGGAGGCGACGCAATTCGACATGAAACACTCGATGACGAAGGCGTCTCTGGAGAGAGTACCCTGCTGGTGGACAACAGCGGTGTCATCGACGGATCCATCAGACTCCACGCGGATGGCGACCCGGTGGCAGGTCTGATCCAGAACAACACCGGTGGCACGCTTCGGGGCGCAACTGTCTATACCGGTACGTTGACCAACTCCGGGACGGTGGCAATCGGCGATCGGGGTAATAAAGGCACCACACGGCTCTCGGGCGATTTCACACAGAGCGAGAGCGGGATCTTGCAGGTTGGCGTCGATTTTTCTGGCGCGCGGAGTGACCTGTTTTCGATTGAAGGAAATGCGACGTTTTCTGGACAACTGTCGGTGGATGCCGGCACACTTGCGCCTAATGTTGAGCTCGAAGTCGTGAATGTCGTTGGCGCTCTCAACGGGTCGTTGGAAGCCGCCGACACCGCCGCCGTCGACTACAGTCTCCGCACTGAAGGCGGCTCCGTGAAAGTATCTGTGGCGGACACCCGGTTTGAAAGTGCGTTCAGCGTGTTCAACCGAAATCAACGAAACATGGGGGCTCACCTGGATGCGATCTTCGACGCCGGGAGTGGTCCTTATGGAGGGTTGCTCGCAGATTTGGATCGCTTGTCGAAAAGCGATACCAGCGGTCAGTCTTTTGCAAAAGCTCTGTCCGCTCTTGCACCTGGAGGCTCGCAGGCAGCCGCCGCAGCACAGGCTCAACTGGCCTCGGGTCGTCTCGGTAAAGTTTTGAGCTGCCCGGTGTTTGCCGGGGACACGGCAATCCTTGAGGAAGAAGCCTGTATCTGGAGCAAAGTCGGCGCCGCAGCTGTCACACAAGGCGGCAGCCCTGGCTATGATGGCAACGTCTACGGTCTGGCCGCCGGAGCTCAATTCGAGGTGCGCCCCGATTGGTTCGTTGGTTTTGCCGCAGGCTACGAGAACGCCTCGTATGACAGCAATGACGGCTTGTCCAACGTGGAAGGCGACACCGGCTTCGTCGCAGCGGCATTGAAACGGCAATGGGAAGGATGGCTGCTGGCGGGCGCGGTGTCGGCTGGCTATGGCACCTTCAACACAACTCGCCTGATCGACCTGCCCAGCTTCAGCGGAACAGCAAACGGCGATATGGATGTGACAACTGTGGCCGGCCGCATCCGGGCCGCCTACACCTTCGGCAATGAAAAGGGTTATGTGCGTCCCTTCGTGGACCTCGACGTGATCAACACCTACACCAGCGGCTATGACGAACGCGGGGCGGGAATCTATAACCTCCGGGTCGACAGTGAGAGCCAGACTACGTTCGTGGCGACACCGGCACTGGAACTGGGTGCACGTCTTGCGCTCCAGGAGGGCTGGGTCGCCCGCGGCTTTGTGCGGGGGGGCGTAAGCTTTTCCTCCGAGGACAACTGGACCACCTCGGCCGCACTCATTGAAGCGCCTGTGGGTTCCGGTACTTTCGAAGGCTCTCTTGCACTTGCTGATGTCGTTGGCCGAGTGGCAACCGGCGCACAATTTACCCACACCTCCGGTTTCGATCTGACCGCGGAATACGAAGGTGCGTTCGGCAACGACTATTCAAGCCACAGTGGTGCGCTCAAGTTTTCCTTCAGGTTTTAAGCGCTGAGAAGTCCCTGTCCCGGATCAGGCTGACACCGTCACGGGGCCCGGCACGAACAACGAAACGGACCGTGAGTGATCGGCGGTGGAAAGCTCCAGGGGCCGTTCGTCATAGCGGGGGCTGGACCTTTCCGCCGTCAGTCTCCCGGCCCCGAGCAACCTGCGTTCAAAAGAATGCAGACGGGATGTTCAAGCCGTCTAAAAACGATCAAACTGCATCCGTTACTTGAACGGATCTTCTCTGTCTGCAACATTCGCGTTTATTGACATATTTTTACAACCAATGACTTGATCAGCTATCAAAGGGCCTGCCGGATGCCTGTCTACACCTTCAACACTTTGTACGATCGAAAAGAAAAACGTCCCGACGAATACGGTGCGGTGACTGTATTGACTGAAATCATTTGCCCTGGAACCCATCATCAATACGAGCGGCAGACTTCGGTCTATGGATATGTCTATCCTCTTGACACCACGTCGGGCCGTAAGTCGGCGCCGGAACCGTTTTCGGGTTTTCGGATTGGCGCGACCAAGCGCATTCCCAAGAAGGCCAAACTGATCAGCCCACGCAATAGCGGCAAGGTCGACATGGACAAGGGACACATCATCGCTCTGGAGTTGGGTGGCCCCGATGTCCCGGCCAATATCTGTCCGCAATGGTCGCAATTCCAACGGAACGGCGAATGGCGGCGAATGGAAGTCGAGGTTCATGAGATCGCGCAGCAGCAAGAAGCGCACGACAATCTGGTGAAGATGACCGTGCATCTTTATTACAATGGTTCTCTGTCGCACACCCGCGGGCTTTGCCCCTCGGGATTCCAGGTAGACCTGACCTTGAACGACACGAACTCGCTGCTCAAACGCTACCAGATCGACAACACCCACAGCTCCGTCGATGATCAAATGTTCTGGCGCATTGCGGACCCACTGGATTCGAAAATGGACGTGGTAGATCCGATCGGAATGCCTCCCCCCATAACGCCCAGCCCCAGCTTCCCCGGCGCACAACCGGTAATGACCCAGCGGCAAAACGGCATGAACTGGTTCGATTTTGCCAATCGTCACATTGATGACGAGGATGAATACATGGATCAGAGCTAAGGAGCAGAGTGCAGAACTCAGCGACGAACAAGCCGAAAATCCAACGGTGTATTGGTGGCGAACGTAACGGCGTGCGCGGTAAAGGTCAGCATTGAGCCTTTCGCGGGCCTCTGGCCCCTGACAAATCCAGGGGCCAGAAGCTGCGTCGGTCAGCGCGACAGCAACAGGGGGATGACGGTTTGCTCCAGCATTTCCCGTGTTGTGCCTCCCAGAATGTTCTCCCGCAGGCGTGAATGTCCGTAGGCACCCATTACCAGAAGGTCGGCTCCCAGTTCGCGTACACTGTCCAGCAAGGCTTCGGACACGGGCCTGTCGGCCGACGCCACACTTTGAACGGAAATGCCGAGACCGTGGCGGGCAAGGACCGTTGCGATATCGCTGCCAGGGTCTTCCCCGTGATCATTGTCGCCGACGACCGGGTCAACCAGCAGCAGCGTGATTTCCTCGGCTGACTTCAGAAACGGCAGCGACTCGGAAACGGCACGGGCGGCTTCCCGCCGTGAATTCCAGGCGATGGCCACTTTTGTGCCAATGTGGTCGGCCTTGAAGGAACTCGGAACATAAAGCACGGGCCGGCCGGAATCGAACAGCGCTCCATCGATCGCATTCTTTTCGACGGAATTGAGCTCTTGCTCCACGGAGCGCAGGACAACAGCCAGATCACAATAGATGGCATGGCGGGCAACAAGATTGTCCTGGCGAGCGGTAGAAGACAGACTTGGCCGGACGTCGAACGAGATACCTTCCCTTGCAAGCTGTGCTTCTACGCGGGATGCAAGGGATGTCAGCTCGATCTTTCGCTGGTCGAATTCCTTCGCCCAGATTTCGATGTATCCGTGCCCGCCAGATCCGTAGAACGGCAGTTGCGGGACTTCACCGATCGGCAAAACTGTGAGATGAGCATCAAAAGCCTTCGCTACCGTGACAGCCTTCCCGACGGTTTCCGCAGAGACATCAAGTTCCGTGATTGCGAGTATCGTCTTGTAGGTCATCGTACCGGCTCCCTCCCCTGTTCGCCTGCGTGGGCGCGCGCCGTGCAGATCATCATCTGCATTTTCCGGGAAAACGATTGAGAGGCAAACTGGTGGTGACTACGTAGCCAGTCGGCAGGTGTTCCGGGTGGAATAAGCATTGGTCCCGACTTGGCGTGCCGCGTTCCACCCGCGAGAATTCGTCCGTGACAGAAGCGTATTCAGCGTTCTCATCTTATCTTGAACGGCCAAGTTGCCGCTGCCTCGACGGATCCATTAGCCCTGAACCGTTTGCACCAAACCAGCATCGACACTCCCTTCGCAATCGACCCTGAAGTGGTTGCTCAGGAACTTTCGGTTCACCCCATGGCGGGGCTCGGGGAAGATGAAGTTGTCAGGCGTCGACAGCGTTATGGCACCAACAGGTTTCGCGAGCTGAAAACCAAGAGCGCATTCGCAATCCTTGCCCATCAATTTGCGAGCATCATTGTCTGGCTTCTTGCAGCCGCCGTTTTCATGTCTCTGCTTCTGGGCGACTTCGCCGACGCGATCGCGATATCCATCGTCCTGGTTCTGAACGGTGCCATCGGGTTCTTCACCGAGTTGCGGGCGGCCCGGTCGATGGAAGCCCTGTTGCGGATCACCACGACGCACTCCCGTGTGCGCCGAAGCGGCAAGGTGCTTGAGATCGAGGCAACGGCGCTGGTTCCTGGAGACATCGTGATCCTTGAGGCAGGAGATGTCGTCACGGCTGACCTTCGCCTCACGGTCGCTTCCGATCTTCATTGCGATGAGTCCCTGCTGACCGGGGAAAGCGTTCCGGTTGAAAAGCAGACTTCCACGATGGCCGAAGAAACGGTGCTTGCCGAACGCTTCAACATGGCATTCAGCGGAACGGCGGTCACTCAGGGGCTTGGCGAAGGCATCGTTGTTGCCACCGGCATGTCGACGGAACTCGGCCGGATCAGCGCCCTTGCGCAACAGGCCGACGCCGAAATCTCTCCCCTCGAAAGGAGACTGGACAGGCTGGGGCAGAAGTTGGTCTGGCTGACGCTGGTGCTTGCCGCGCTCACGATCATGGCAGGCATTCTCTGGGGCCATCCTCTGTCAGAGATGCTGAAAACCGGTATTGCGCTTGCGGTTGCCGCCATTCCGGAGGGCCTGCCGATCGTGGCGACGTTGTGCCTGGCCAGAGGCATGTGGCGCATGGCGGCCCGCAACGCGCTCGTCACCGAACTTTCGGCTGTAGAGACGCTAGGGGCGACGACACTGATCCTGACCGACAAGACCGGAACCTTGACGGAAAACCGGATGACGGCCGTCCGTTATCTTCTCGACAGCGCGGATATCGACATTCTGCATGAAGGCACCGGCATTCGCTTTTGTTCAGAAGGCCAGAACATCGAACCGGCCTCCACGGAGAGCCTTGCCGCTGCTCTCAGGATTGGTGCGCTGTGCAATTCGGCGGAATATTCAGATGGTCCGGATGAAGTACGGATCGGTGATCCGATGGAGATATCGTTACTGGCCGCTGCATCTGCCGCGGGTCTTGCAAGATCTCGCTTGCTTGAGACAATGAAGCCGGCAGAACAGTATGCCTTCACTCCGCAGCGCAAGATGATGGCAACGGTCCATCATGGTGATGGCCACTTTCTTTATGCCGTCAAGGGCGCTCCGGAAGCCGTCCTGAACGCGGCATCCGGGGTACTAGGAACCGAAGGCACCCGCGCCTTTACGGATGCGGACCGTGCTGCATGGCGCGGCCGTCAGGAAGAGGCGGCCCGATGCGGCCAGCGTCTCCTCGCCCTTGCCTTCAAAACGGCAGCAACACCTTCCGAAGATCCCTATGAAGGTCTGACGCTGGTCGCACTGGTCTGCTTTCTTGATCCGATACGGGAAGACGTTCCAGGAGCGATCAGGGCCAGTCAGCAGGCGGGTGTCCGGGTTGTGATGATGACCGGTGACCATGCCGAGACCGCGGCGAAGATCGCACAGGACGCAGGCATCGGAACGTCCGGCCTGAAAGTGCTGTCCGGCCATGAATTAAACGGGATCGACATGGCACAGGCGACGGCAGAGCAGCGCGAACAGCTCATGGCGACCGATGTCTTTGCAAGGGTGGCACCCGACACCAAGCTGAACCTGGTTTCACTCTTTCAGGATGGCGGCCATGTGGTCGCCATGACGGGCGATGGCGTCAACGACGCTCCGGCTCTCAAGAAAGCGGATATCGGAATTGCCATGGGCAAGCGCGGCACACAGGTTGCCCGTGAAGCGTCCGACATTGTCCTGAAGGACGACGACTTCGCGACGATCATCGCCGCAATGCGCCAGGGCAGGATCATTTTCGAGAATATCCGCAAGTTCGTCGTTTATCTGATGTCCTGCAACGTCAGCGAGGTTTTGATTGTGGGCATTGCGGTTGGTGTCGGCCTGCCTGTCCCGCTCCTGCCACTTCAGATCCTGTTCCTCAACCTGGTGACCGATGTCTTCCCCGCCTTTGCCCTGGGGCTCGGTAAGGGGGAAGACGGGGTAATGCAGCGCCCGCCACGGGACCCCGGTGAGCCTATCGTCGACGGGTCCCGCTGGATGTTGATCGGTTACCTTGGTTGCGCGATTACGTTTTCGACGCTTGCTGCATTTGTCATCGCTTTGTTTCTGCTTGGTCTGGAAACGGAAAGAGCCATCACGGTTACCTTTCTGACGTTGGCACTGTCACAGCTCTGGAACGTCTTCAACATGCGTGCCGCAACAGGCCCGTTCTGGAAAAGCGATGTCCTTCGCAATGGTTATGTCTGGGGTGCTATCTCGTTGTGCCTCTCACTTGTCGCAATGGCGCTTCTGAATACGGATCTGTCAGCACTTCTGGCATTGCCATGGCCAGGACTGACGGGTCTTCTGGTCGCTGGCGCGATGAGTTTTCTTCCGTTGGTTCTCGGACAGGCCTGGATAAGCCTTGCGGCCCGCAACAGCGGTTCGAAGTAAGTTGAGCTTTCATGCGAGGAACTGGCTCTTACTCTTATGTCGCTTTGCGATTTCTCTGTAGAGGGCTTCCGGACTGACAGCTATCTGTCGGGCAATCTGGTGCCATTCACCTTTCGGCGGCAATGTGCCGTGCCAGGCGAGCCAGGCATCCAGACGTTCCGCGACTGTTCTGAGGGCCAGAATTTCGCTCCTCAGGCGAGTTGTCTGTACCTCCCGGGCAAGCCGTGCCGCCCAGGCTTCTGCCAGTTTCGGGTCAGTGCGAAAAAGGTCGAGGAAGCTCGGCCTCGAGATCCCACGTACGGTGGCATCTGATCGGACAATCGCGTCGCAGTGATAAATTGCGGCAAAAGCAGAGGCTTCAGCCACGACTGCACCTGGAAAAGCGCGTTGTAGAACGAGTGCGGCTCCCCCTGTCTGGTGGCGGACAAGCTGAATTTCACCAGCGGTCACCAGAAACAGGTTCTCTACCTTGCTGTTCTGATGGAACAGATACGCTCCCGCCGGCACTCGGCGCTCAAAGGTTCCAGACGTTTCAAAGAAGGCGGGAATATCCATCGACATGATAGCTATCATGTTCTGATTTTAGTTCCTCAGGCAAGATGGGACGCAAAGCAAAGGAGAAACCATGAGCCGGTACATTCTTGCCCTGACCGCCGCCATTGTGTGCAGCACTCCGGTTCTGGCCCAGACCCAGACCCAGACCCAGACCCAGACCCAGACAACGCAGCATCATGACCATTCTGCCACGCAGCATGCGGCACATGGCACCAAACCATCGTCCGCTAAGGCGGTTCCGCGTGAACCGGGGCAGTCCGCTTTCGCAGCAATTCAGGAAATCGTGGCAATCCTTGAAGCAGATCCTGAAACAGACTGGTCCAGGGTCGATATCGAAGCACTGCGGAACCATCTTGCCGACATGGACAACGTCACCTTGCGGGCAGATGTAAAAACCTTGCCGGTCGAGGATGGTTACCGGTTCACCGTGACGGGAGACGGCGATGTCACCAACTCGATCAGGCGGATGTTGACGGCCCATGCCGCCACCATGAACGGAACCCGTGGTTTCCGCTATGAAGTGGCGGAAGTGCCCGGCGGGGCAATTCTGTCGGTTTACGTCAGCAAGCTTTCAGACCTGCAGAAGCTCTCGGGACTCGGGTTTATCGGCGTGATGACACTGGGCGCGCATCATCAGGAACACCATCTCGCACTGGCGTCTGGCCAGTCACCCCATCACTGACCCTGGTCGTGATTTGGGTTCAAGAGCCGAAACATATTCTGGAGACGCGGATGCATCGAGGAAAAGACCCCCTCTCCGGACAACCACGGCAGCAAGAGCGTGAGAGGTCGTTTCCGTGAGGTTCACGACCGCGGCGCCTTTCGGGAGCCTGTCCAGTGCCTCTTTCGCACCGAGGTCCATCTTCAGGTGCCGGACACGCTCGGTATCTGTGCCGCCTTTCCTTCAGACCAGATAAATCCGGCAATCCGTGTGTTCGTTCAAGAGGTTGACCACCCGGCGACCTACGTCGCCGGTGCCGCCCAGCAGAACAATGGATGAAAACATCAGGCAATGTCCCCGGAGAAGAGGGATAAAATTCTCACGGGGTTTGCTGCAACAGCTCGGAGCTGTAGCCGGCCTCCTTGAGAATGCCTGCGATTTCCTGTGCAGATCGGGCGCTCGTCACGGTCACGGTCCTGTTCGCCATGTCGAATTCGACCTGGGCAGATCCGTCCGCCTGCTCAATGGACTTGCCGATGGTTGCCTTGCAGTGACCACAGCTCATATCTGGAACGCTAAACTTCATGATTGGCTCCGTAGTTGATCGATTTTCTGTTTTTCCCGGTTCCAGCGGCTGGAGGGTCAAGAAGAAAAAAGTTTGAAAAATATCTTGAACGATCCTTGACCTTCCAGTGACTGGAAGCCTCATTTGAGGGAAATCGAACAATCCATGCCGGAGTTGGACCCATGTCTGGGCAACACAAATTCTCCTTGTCGGTTCAGGGAATGTCATGCGCATCGTGTGTCGGACGCGTCGAGCGCGGCCTGGCGGCTGTCGAAGGGCTTGAAGATGTCGGTGTGAACTTGGCAACTGAAAGCGCGCAGTTTACGGCCACTCCTGACAAGATCACCGCCGTTGTCGCCAAACTGGATGATCTCGGCTATCCGGCGCGAACGCAGACGGTCACGCTGACTATTCAGTCCATGTCCTGTGCCTCTTGTGTCGGACGTGTCGACAAGGCGTTGCTGGCGGTGCCCGGGGTCCTCAGTGCCAGCGTCAATCTTGCGGCCGAAACGGCAACGATCGTCTTTGCAGAAGGTGCCACAACCGTTCAGGAGCTGGTGAAGGCCAGCACGGATGCCGGCTATCCTGCAAGTCTGGCAGACGCAGGAACGTCTCAGGATCGCAGTGAACGCAAGGCGGAAGAAGCCCGTGAGCTGGCGCGCAAGATGGCGATTGCCGCAGCCTTTGCCTTGCCCGTGTTCCTGATCGAAATGGGCGGGCATCTGATCCCCGCTTTTCACCACCTGATCGCGGTGACCATTGGTCAGCAAATGAGCTGGATCCTGCAGTTCGTGCTGACGAGCGTGGTGGTTTTCGGTCCGGGCCGATCTTTCTATCTGAAGGGGTTTCCGGCGCTCTTGAAAGGGGCGCCGGACATGAACAGCCTGGTGGCCGTGGGAACCGGAGCCGCCTATCTCTATTCGGTGGTTGCCACCTTCCTGCCGGATCTGGTGCCCGCCGAGGTTCGCGCCGTTTATTTCGAGGCAGCCGCCGTGATTGTCGTTCTGATCCTGTTGGGCCGTTTCCTGGAGGCTAGGGCGAAGGGCCGCACCGGCGCGGCCATCCAGAGCCTCCTCGGCCTTCAGGTCAAGTCGGCCCGGGTGCTGCGGGACGAAGAGATGGTGGAAGTGCCTATCGAAACGCTGGCTATTGGCGACATCGTCGTGGTGCGCCCAGGAGAGCGTCTCGCGGTTGACGGTGAAGTCGTTGAAGGGTTCTCCCACGTCGATGAAAGCATGATCACCGGCGAGCCCGTGCCTGTCGCGAAATCGGCTGGCAGCGCGGTGACTGGGGGCACGGTGAATGGCACCGGAGGACTTCAGTTCAAGGCAACGCGTGTCGGTGCCGATACGACCCTTTCGCAGATCATCCGCATGGTCGAGGAAACCCAGGGCGCCAAGCTGCCGATCCAGGGGCTGGTGGACCGCATCACGCTGTGGTTCGTTCCCGCTGTCATGGCCGTTGCCGTGGCCACGGTCCTGGTGTGGCTGACTTTCGGTCCGGACCCTGCATTGACGCTGGCCCTTGTGGCCGGTGTGTCGGTGCTCATCATCGCGTGTCCGTGTGCCATGGGCCTTGCAACACCGACATCGATCATGGTGGGCACCGGCAGGGCAGCCGAGATGGGCGTCCTGTTCCGCAAGGGGGACGCGCTGCAGCAGCTTGCCGACGTCGATATTGTTGCGCTGGACAAGACGGGCACCGTTACAGAGGGCCGGCCGGAACTGACCGACCTCGTCCTGGCGGACGGTTTTGAACGCTCTTTCGTTCTGTCGCGCATTGCCGCGGTTGAGGCTCGCTCTGAACATCCTGTTGCCGAGGCCATCGTGCGGGCAGCGGGCAAGGAGGGCGTGGAGAGGTTCGCGGTCAGTGAGTTCAACTCCATCACCGGTCATGGTGTTTCCGCTATTGTGAACGGTCAACGGGTGCTCGTCGGCGCTGATCGGCTGATGAAGCGCGAAGGTATTGCGACCGATGCGCTGGTGGACGAGGAGGTCAGGCTGGCGACCCGTGGGCGCACAGCTCTCTATGCAGCCATTGACGGCAGAATTGCAGCTGTTGTCGGAGTTGCCGACCCGGTCAAACCATCGAGCCGTGCCGCAATTGCAGCGCTTCATGAGCTGGGGTTGAAGGTCGCGATGATCACCGGCGACAAACGGGAAACCGCCGAGGCAATTGCCGCGGAAACCGGGATCGACATCGTCATCGCGGGTGTTCTGCCCGACGGCAAGGTTGACGCCCTGACCGAACTCAAGGGTGACGAGGGCCGTATTGCCTTCGTTGGAGATGGCATCAATGATGCCCCTGCCCTCGCCCATGCCGATGTCGGTATCGCGATCGGCACAGGTACCGATGTGGCGATTGAATCCGCCGATGTCGTGCTGATGTCGGGCGATCTGAGAGGCGTCGTGAACGCTTACGAAGTGTCGCGCCGCACCATGCGCAACATCAAGGAAAACCTGTTCTGGGCATTTGCCTACAACACGGCCCTGATCCCGGTGGCCGCCGGGGCGCTTTATCCAGCCTTTGGCCTGTTGCTGTCACCCGTTCTTGCAGCAGGCGCCATGGCGTTGTCGTCGGTGTTCGTCCTCACCAATGCCTTGCGACTTCGCCGGATCGCGCCAGTGATGGATGAAGCAAGGTCCAGGGTCGCTTTCACGCCAAGTGCCGAAGCCGCGCCTGCTGAATAGGAGGGGATGACATGAACATTGGGGACGTCTCGCGCCAGCCCGGGCGACCGGCCAAGACCATACGTTGCGTTGAGGACATAGGCCTGAGTGCCCACAAGACGGTCTCGATCAAGCATTAATGGTGCGGTTCGGCGATATGCCGGCCAGACAAGGGTTGACCGGGGCATAGGTTCACCGGATT
This sequence comes from Labrenzia sp. THAF191a, assembly GCF_009363335.1. Taxonomy (GTDB): domain Bacteria; phylum Pseudomonadota; class Alphaproteobacteria; order Rhizobiales; family Stappiaceae; genus Roseibium; species Roseibium algicola. The sequence continues at coordinate 322,222 of NZ_CP045335.1, read as the reverse complement.
GTGACAGAGGTTCGGGTTCGATGCTGGCAAACAGGATCCAGTAGGTCATTGCTGATGCGGTTGCAGTCTTGCTTTTGGACGACTTTGAAAATGCTCCTCGTGGCGGCCTTCGTTGCTGCCGGAGGATCGTTCAGTCATTCGCTTGCCGGAACTGCCCACGAACACTCACATGAAACCGCTGCCGCCTCCGGCGGCGATATTCCCCACGATCATGCTTCAAACCATTCCGATCACAATGTGGCAGATCATGAAACCGTGCATTGTGGGGCCTATTTGCTGGCGTTGACGGATGACGAGCATCTGAGCATCCCTGACCTCATCGAAGACAGCGTCCGTGACACCGTGGTGTCCAATGTGTCCCGGGTGTGGAAGATTGATCCGCCTCCCCCACGACCGGCTCCTTTATCCGTTTGAAATCGCTTGAGGCGGAATATCCGCCACGCAATCTGGATACAGGACAAGATCAATGAAATTTACGGTTATATCAGTGACTGGCGCGCTGTTGCTTACAGGCGTTGCTGGCGCCTTTGCACATGGTGGGGCGTCCGGAATCGTCAAGGAACGCATGGACGCGATGGATGAGATGGGCGACGTGATGAAGTCGCTGACTGCCATCATGCGTGGAGAAAAGGACTATGATGCGGACGCAGTGCGTGAGGGCGCTGCGGTTATCCAGTCCCATTCCGGCGAGGCCCTGACCAAGCTGTTCCCGGAACACAGCATCGAAGGCCCATCGGAGGCGAAACCGGAAATCTGGACTGACTGGGAAGAATTCTCTGAGCTCGCAAAACAGCTGGACGTATTTGCAGCAGGACTTGGCGCAGCGGCAGAAAACGGCCTGGCACACGGCAAGGGCGGTGCAGGTATGACGGGTCAGTCGGGCATGATGGGGCAAGACACCATGATGGGTAGAAATTCCATGATGTCCCAGGGTGGTATGATGGGCTCCGGAGGAATGATGGGGTCGGGTGGCATGATGGGGAACGCCGGTCACATGGCCGATCCCGAAATGCTGGCCCAGATGCCTGCGGACGGGCTTTTCAACATGGTCGCGCAGACCTGTTCGGCCTGTCACTCAAAATTCAGGGTCGAGAAAAACTGATCGATGCGCCTCTGGCTCATTGTTGCGATCGTTGCTCCCGCGTTGGCGGGAGCGGCGTTCGCCGTGTTTTACCTCTGGCCTGTCGACAAGCCCGAACGGATCGAAGTCCTTGCCGGCGATCCGGGCCGCGGCGCCTATCTTGCCAGGATGTCGGGATGTATCGCCTGCCATACCAATACGGAAGGTGGCGGGAAACCTCTGGCTGGCGGTGTCAGGCTGCCGACGGACTTCGGCACATTCTATTCGCCCAACCTGACGACGGATCCGGATCACGGCATCGGAAACTGGAACTTGCAGGATTTTGCAGCGGCGGTACGACAGGGTATTTCGCCGGAAGGGGAGCCCTACTATCCGTCGTTTCCCTATCCGTTTTACGGTTCCTTTAGCGACCAGGATATCGCGGACCTGTGGGCAGCCTTCAAGACGGTTCCTCCCGTTGCTGAAGCATCGACACCACATGACATGTTGCCGCCATTCAATCTCAGAATGGGTCTGAAACTCTGGCGCGGACTGTTTTACGTGCCGGAGACATTCGACCCGGATCCTGCGCGCTCTGATCTCTGGAACAGGGGCAAGTTCATTGTTGAGGGACCGGCTCATTGCGGCGCTTGCCACACCCCTAGAAATGCCGCTGGTGCACGTCAGGCGGAATTGGCTCTGCATGGCGCCAGCGAACTGCCTGACGGCGGCAAGTCTCCACCCATCACGAGTGCCGCGCTGAAGAGACAGGGCTGGACGATAAGTTCTCTGCAGTATGCGCTGAAAACCGGGATCATGCCCGACGGGGATGTCTTCGGCGGCTCCATGGGCGAGGTCGTGCGCGACGGCACTGCTTTCCTGTCCGAAGAGGACCGGGAAGCAATGGCAACCTATCTCCTGGAGAGGGACGGCTGACCATCTGAAGGAGAGAGACCATGAGAAGCCGCATTTTGCTCGGTGTCCTTTCTGCGGCAGTGGTGATTGTCGTCGCCAGTGTCATTTTCCTCCTGGCACCCCCCGATGTTGACGAAGGTGTCGTCCGGCTGAAGCCGGACGACCTCAAGCTTGTGCATTTGGGAGCAGACATTTACGCGCGTAATTGCGCAGCTTGCCACGGAGACGACCTGAAAGGAGAGCCCGACTGGATGGACGCCAATCCGGACGGTTCCCTGAAGGCGCCGCCGCACGACGAAACCGGGCACACCTGGCATCATCAGGACGATCTATTGTTCCGTATCACGAAGCATGGCACCGCGAAGGCGGTTGGCCTTGAGAATTTCAACTCGAACCTGCCGGCATTTGAAGGCGTGCTGACAGACACCGAAATCATCGCCGTCCTGTCCTGGATCAAGTCGCAGTGGCCGCAGGAAATCCGTGAAAGGCATGACCTCATCAATGCGCAAGGAGGGGCCCCATCGTCTTGAAGGCTGTACGTTTTCGCCATACGGCTATGAAGCATTGCAGTTGCGGCACAGGTTCGATCGCAAGGCGCGGTGAAGCTGGACGGCTGGAGAGTTAAGTGATTTCGGTACTTGCAAATCAAACCTACCGCCATCTTTTTTTCGCGCAGGTCATCGCGTTGTTCGGCACAGGTCTGATGACGGTTGGCCTGGCACTGCTGACCTTCGATCTTGCAGGCGATGAGGCTGGCGCCGTTCTGGGAACAGCCCTTGCGATCAAGATGATTGTCTACGTCGGCATCAGCCCGATTGCTGCCGCTTATGCGAGCCGGTTTCCGCGCCGGATGTTTCTCGTCACGTTGGATATCGTCCGGGCTCTGACCGCGGTGGCCCTGCCCTTCGTTGACGAGATTTGGCAGGTCTACGTTCTGATCGCCCTGTTGCAAACCGCGTCCGCGGCCTTCACCCCTGCCTTCCAGGCCAGCATTCCCGATATCCTTCCGGATGAAAAGGACTACACGAGTGCCTTGTCGCTGTCGCGCATGGCGTATGATCTTGAAAACCTTCTCAGCCCAATGATTGCAGCCGTCCTGGTTGGCCTTGTCGGCTTCCACTGGTTGTTCGCCGGCACCGTTGCCGGCTTCCTGTTCTCCGCCGGGTTGATCCTGACCATTCGGCTCGTCTCGCCGCAGGCCGACGCGGAAGAGCCCGCGTTCCGAAGAACCGTCAAGGGCCTGCAGATCTATCTGAAGACACCACGCCTGAGAGGATTGCTGGCGCTCAATCTCGCGGTTGCCGCCTCGGGAGCCATGGTGATCGTCAACGGTGTCGTCATCGTGAAATCGTACCTTGGTCTCAACGACACCGACCTGGCCTTGTCGATGGCGGCCTATGGCGGGGGCTCGATGGTCGTCGCGTTGACGTTGCCAAAGCTTCTAGCAAGCCGTTCCGAACGGTTCGTCATGCTCGCCGGCGGGGCACTGCTTCCCGTTTCGTTGCTGATATTCGCCGGCCTGTTGACGGTCCTGCCGGTGCCTTTCGTTTGGCCAGCCCTACTGCTGGTCTGGTTTGCCATGGGGGCGGGCATGTCGGCGGTTCTCGTGCCCTCTGGACGGCTTCTTAAAAATTCCGCCCATCCCCAGGACCGTCCATTGGTTTTTGCTGCGCAATTTGCTCTCTCGCACGGTTGCTGGCTGATTGCCTATCCGCTTGCCGGTTGGCTTGGAGCAAATTCCTCGATGTCTGTGACAATGGTCGTTCTCGCCGGTTTGGCTGTGCTTGGCTGGACTGTGGCCGGCAAGTCCTGGCCTGCAGACGATCACAGTATTCTCGACCATGCGCACCCCGACCTGCCGGCAAACCACCCGCATCTTGCCAAAGCGCATGGAAAACGACACGCACATGCGTTCGTGATCGACAGCCTTCACCACACCTGGCCGGATCGCCAGCCATGATGGATCTTCTCATCTCCTGGCAGCGCTGGATTTATGGCGGCGTGCGAGCTTCGTTGCTGGAAACCAGCCAGTCGGGGGATTTCTGGCTTCTTGCGAGCATGATCGGGACAGGGGTGCTGTTCGGCGCCATTCACGCTTTGACGCCCGGGCATGGAAAGACGATCCTGGCCAGCTATGTCGCCGGAGCCGGAAGCAGCTTCGCCCGTGCATTTTCGGTCTCGACACTTCTGGCGGCAACACATGTGCTCACAGCCGTTCTGATCGCCTTCTTTGCCTCCCAGCTTGTGGAAAGATCCTTTGTTGGCGGCGGCCGGGCCCCGGCCCTCGAGTTGATCAGCCGCGTCACACTGATCGGTATCGGCGCATGGCTTTTTGTCCGGGCAATCCGCTCAAGGCCAGGCAGGAAGCGAGCCGAAGGCTTCTGGGTGGCCCTTACAGCCGGTCTCGTACCGTGTCCTTTGACATTGTTTGTCGTGGTGGCTGCCCTGTCGCAAGGCGAACCGGGGGCGGGTCTGATGTTCGCGGCATCGATGCTTGTCGGCATCGCCTTCACGCTTTGTGCAGTGGCAGGATTGGCGGTTGCCGGCCAGCGCCTGTTTCTCGATGTCGCTCTCAGGAACGGCGCGACCCTCAGCGTGGTTTCCCGAGCGCTCGATGCGACTGCCGGAATTCTCATTATCCTTTTCGCCGGTATCCAATTGCTTGAATAGCTCCGATCCTGTTCAGATCCGCTTCAATTTCCCTGACGCAAACGAAAAATTGAAGGACCGACGCTCATATTCGCTTCTGCTTCGGCCCCGCCAGGCGTATTTAGGTCTCAGGTTGTCTTGTGATCGGAAGAACTGTCGCAGAACCGGAAGTTTCACGGCTCCAGATCAAGAACGGAAATTTATTAACCGCCCTTCGAAGGCATGCTCATAGGCACCTATCAGGCACTTGTAATTGTGCTGGACCGGATTATATCGCGCAACATGACCCGACCCGTGCATCACTTCAGCAGACTGGCCGCGACGATCCTGTTCGCGATTGCCCTGCTGTTTGCCGGGTTTGCACCGGCGCACCAGGCGATGATGGCTCCTGGAGAACATGTTGCGGCCAACGCCGGCATGCCGTGTGAAACGATGATGGGTCATGCCTCGGCAATGATGGGCGATGAAATGCCGGACGACGGACAGGTGAAATTCGACCTGTGCTGCGGCGGTGCGTTGTGCGCTGCCGATACGGTTCGCGATAGCCAGGAAATCGCGCTGGTTTTTGCCCAGGCCCTCGCCTTCACGCAGTTGCCGCCAGATGCCCTTCACGTCTCGGACATCACCCTTCCCGAACGACCTCCCCGCCGCCTCTGAAAACATCGTTCCTCCGCAGACTTTTGCGGAGCCAGAAGTGATGGACATGCCTTCGGCAAACAGCCGCTGGCAACTCAGAGGTTACTATGCGTGGACGTTATGCCGCGCTCAGCATCATCGCCCTTGCCGCAGGTGTGGCAGGCGGGGTGTTTCTTGAGCGCCTTTATCTGAACCCGGGCGACGGCAATGCGTCGGGGGGACCAGAAATTCTCTATTGGGTCGCCCCCATGGACCCGAACTTCCGCCAGCCCGGGCCCGGCAAGTCGCCGATGGGAATGGATCTGATACCGGTTTATGCCGGACAGGAACCTTCCGCTGATCCGGCTGAAGTCAGCCTGTCGGCAGCCGAGGTCAATGCCATCGGCGTACGTACCGCTTTGGCCCGTGTCGGTGAAATCTCCCGGCAAATCGAAACCGTCGGCTTCGTCGGTTACGACGAACATCTGACCAGTCATGTTCACACCCGGGTGGACGGCTGGATCGAGACGCTGAACATTCGCGCCGTTGGCGACCGGGTGAAAAAGGGAGAAGTGCTCTTCGAGCTGTTTTCGCCCGAATTCGGCATTGCCAGCTTCGATTTCCTGCGCTCGCTTTCGAACGGCAACGGTCTGTCCCTGGAGGCTGCCCGCAACAAGCTGCGCAGTCATGGGGCTTCAGAGGAGCAGATTGCCGAGATCGAGGCAGATGGCAAGGTCGCCCGAAGGATCAAGGTGGTCGCGCCGCGCGACGGGGTTGTTATTGCCCTTGCGGCTGCCGACGGCATGTTCCTGCAGCCCGGCGCACAGGCCATGTCCATCACGGATCTCAACAAGGTTTGGCTGATTGTGGATGTCTTCGAGCGCGATATCGCGCGTTTGACGGAAGACATGCGCGCGGTTGCCCGCTTCGAACATCTGCCAGGACGGACATTCGAAGGCCAGATCGATTACATTTACCCGGAACTCGATCCAAAAACGCGAACCCTGCCTGTCAGGCTCCTGTTCGACAACGCAGAAGGTCTGTTGCGGCCGAACATGTTCGGCAACGTCAGGCTGTTTCCAAACGAGACCCGCACTGCCGTCACCATTCCCTCCGAAGCCGTCATCCGGACGGGAACAGCGGAGCGTGTTGTCATCAAGGTCGGCGAAGGCACTTTCAAACCAAGGCTGATATCCACCGGATTGCGTGACAATTTTGGAGAAAACGGGCGCACGGAGGTTGTTCAGGGGCTTGAGCCCGGTGAAGAGGTTGTTGCTTCGGCCCAGTTCCTGATCGACAGCGAAAGCGCGCTCAATGCGGGCTTGATGCGCATGGCGCCGACGAACGAAGTTCCTGCGCGCGGGACCGGTGAACTGGTCGCGCTCGACCGCGAAGCCCGGTTGGCAACCATCCGCCACGACAGTCTGGAAAGTCTCGACTGGCCAGCGATGACAACACGTTTTCCTGTTGCGGCGTCCATCCCTCTCGACCGGTTGAGCGAGGGCCAGCAGGTTTCCTTCAAGGCAGCGCGCGGCGCTGATGGCCTGCTGGGGTTGATCAAACTCGGGTCAGACGACGGCATTGCAGCCACGGGGTCGGGAACCGTTCTTGCTGTTACAAGCGACGGCAAACTGACGATGGAACATGGTCCGATCCCGGATCTCGGCTGGCCCGCCATGCAAATGGACATGGATGTCTCGGGCTTCGATCCGCAGTCGGTTCCAGTGAATGTTCCGGTCGAATTCGACCTTGCCAAGGGCGACGGTGGTCTCTTCTCGATCGTGGCGGTAAGGCAGCCGGGCGTTGCCGAGGATCCGGCGGCAGAGCAGGCCGAGGAAGTTGCCGACGACGCGCAAGCAGAAGCCGCACCCATCGTGGTGTCGGGAACGATCAACTCGATCGATACCGAAAACGCGAAGGCTACAATCACCCATGGCCCCATTGCCGAAATCGGCATGCCTGGCATGACCATGGCATTCGCGGTGGAAAAGACCCTGGATCTGGATGCCCTGCCAGTCGGCACGGAAACCACGCTCACCTTTTCAAGGCCGGACGGAATGACGATGGTCCTGGCAAAGGCAGAGCCGATCACGCCGCCGATGGAAGTCCGGGGCACCATCAATGCCCTTGATCGGGATGCTCGCACGGCCAACATCACTCACGGACCGATGGCAGAGATCGGCATGCCGGGCATGACCATGGATTTTGCCGTTGATCAGGCCATTGCCGTTGGTGATTTGCCACTGGATCAGGAGGTAACACTCTTGCTCCAGCGCAATCCGGATTTTTCCATGACATTGGTCGGAGTCCGGCGTGAGGAGGGCTTGTGATGATTGCCGCAATCATTCGTGCTTCCATCGCCAACCGCGTGATCATGCTGGCAATCGCCGCCATGATCGCCGTCGCCGGTATCTGGGCAATCCGCGAAACGCCCGTCGATGCAATCCCGGACCTTTCGGACGTTCAGGTCATCGTGCGCACGCCCTACGCCGGCCAAGCGCCTCAGGTGGTGGAGGACCAGGTCACATTCCCCATCGCCACGGCGATGCTTGCCGTGCCAGGTGCCAGTGATGTGCGCGGTTTTTCCTTCTTTGGCGACAGCTACGTCTACATCGTTTTCGAGGACGGCACCGATCTTTACTGGGCCAGAACCCGTGTTCTGGAATACCTCGGTCAGATCGCTGCAAACCTGCCTGAAGATGTTTCACCACAGCTTGGCCCGGATGCGACGGGTGTCGGCTGGATTTACCAGTACGCCCTGATAGACCGCACCGGAAATCATGACCTTGCCCAACTGCGTGCCCTTCAGGACTGGTTCCTGAAATACGAACTTCAGACCGTCGACGGCGTCTCGGAAGTCGCCACGATCGGCGGCATGGTGAAGCAATACCAGGTGGTCGTGGACCCGAACAAACTCAGGGCCTACGACATAACACTGTCGCAGATCCGAGGCGCCATCCAGGCCGCCAACCGGGAAACCGGTGGCAGCGTGATCGAGATGGGCGAAGCCGAATTCATGGTGCGCTCGACCGGTTACGTCGATGAACTTGCCGATCTTGCCAAGGCACCACTGATGGTCAACGACCGCGGGGCGCCGCTGACGCTCGGAGACGTTGCCGACATTCGCCTCGGGCCGGAAATGCGCCGTGGTGTCGGCGAATTCGGCGGCGAAGGCGATGCCGTCGGCGGAGTTGTGATCCTGCGCTGGGGCGGCAACGCGCTGGCAGCCATCAAGGCAGTCGAAGCACGGATCGGCGAACTGCGCAGCAGCCTGCCCGAAGGGGTGGAGATCGTCACGACCTATGACCGCTCCGGCGTCATCGAGCGTGCGATCGACAATCTTCAGACAAAGCTGACCGAAGAATTCATCGTTGTCGTTCTGGTCTGCGCGGCGTTCCTGCTGCACTTGCGCTCGTCGCTCGTCATCCTGTTTTCCCTGCCTCTCGGCATTGCGGCGGCCTTCATCATCATGAAGCTGCAGGGCGTGAATGCGAACATCATGTCGCTTGGCGGCATCGCCATTGCCATCGGTGCAATGGTGGATGCGGCGATCGTCATGATCGAGGCGATGCACCGTCGGCTGGAACATGAAAAACTGACCGCGGAGAACCGCTGGCGGATCGTGGGGGAATGTGCCTCGGAAGTGGGCCCTGCCCTCTTCTTCTCCCTGGCAATCATCACCGTCAGCTTCCTGCCGGTGTTCGTTCTGGAAAGCCAGGAAGGCAGGCTCTTCAAGCCGTTGGCCTTCACCAAGACCTACGCCATGGCGGCCGCGGCCATACTCTCCATCACGCTGGTTCCGGTGCTGATGGGGTACTTTGTCCGCGGACGCATTCTTGCGGAGAACAAGAACCCGCTCAACCGGATCGTGATCTGGCTCTACCGCCCCTTTCTGGATGCGGCCGTTGCCTGGCCCTGGGCAACGACCATTCTGGCGGGTGTCCTGGTCGCCTCCATGTGGTGGCCCCTTCAGAGGATTGGCACGGAGTTCATGCCAGCCCTCAACGAAGGTGACTTCCTTTACATGCCGACGCTTTATCCCGGTGTTTCCATCGGCAAGGCACGTGAAGTTCTTCAGCAGTCCGACCGCCTTATCGCCACCGTACCGGAAGTAAAGACGGTCCACGGCAAGCTGGGCCGTGCCGATACGGCGACAGACCCTGCCCCGCTGACGATGATCGAGACGACCATCCAGCTGAAGCCGCGCGCCGAGTGGCGGGAAGGCATGACGATGGACCGGATCCGGGACGAGCTGGATCAGGCCGTCCAGATACCGGGCGTCACCAACGTGTGGATACAGCCGATCAAGAACCGCATCGACATGCTGGCAACCGGCATCAAGACCCCTGTCGGGGTCAAGATCACAGGGGCCGATCTTGGCGTCATCGAGAAGATCGGCATTGAAGTCGAAAACGCGGTCGCAGGAATTGATGGCACGGCATCGGCCTACGCCGAGCGGCCCGTCGGGGGGCGCTTCATCGAGATCGACGTCGACCGGGAGGCGGCTGCCCGCTTCATGATGAGCGTGCGGGATATCCAGGACGTCGTGCAGACTGCGATTGGCGGCATGCAAGTGTCGGAGTCCGTCGAAGGCCTGGAGCGCTTTCCCATCAACCTCCGCTATCCGCAGGACTGGCGCAACAGTCCAGAGCGCTTGCGGGAACTTCCGGTGGTCACGCCGTCCGGCGCCCATATTCCGCTCGGTGCCCTGGCAGAGGTCAGCGTTGTCGACGGACCGGGCATGATCCGGTCTGAAAACGCCCGACGTACCGGGTTCGTCTTCATCGACATCACCGGCCGGGATCTGGGCGGCTACGTTGATGAAGCGCGCAGGACGGTTGCGGAGAAGGTGCAACTGCCTCCCGGCTATTCGATCGCCTGGTCGGGCCAGTATGAGTACATCGAACGCATGCAGGAACGCCTGAAGCTGGTGGCTCCGGCGACCTTGCTGATCATCACGCTCATGCTGTTCATGGCGTTCAACCGGGTCATCGAAGTCGGCATCATCCTTGCCGCCCTTCCCGTGGCACTGGCCGGAGGTGTGTGGTTCCTCTGGTACCTGGATTTCGACATGTCGGTCGCGGTGATCGTCGGCTTCATCGCCCTTGCAGGCGTTGCGGTCGAGACAGCCATCGTGATGCTGCTCTACCTCAACCTGGCCTGGGAAAAACGCAAGAAGCTTGCGGCCGCCGAGGTCCGCTCCCTGACGGTTGTCGACGTAGAGGAAGTGGTTTTCGAAGGTGCGCTTTTGCGCGTGCGGCCAAAGGTGATGACCGTTGCGACGATCTTTGCCGGGCTGATCCCGATCATGTACGGCGACGGCACGGGCTCGGAAATCATGCAGCGGATCGCAGCACCCATGGTCGGTGGCATGGCAACCGCCACCCTTCTGACCCTCTTCGTCATTCCCGCCATTTTCACGATCTGGAAGCGGCTTGCTCTCTCGCGGGTCAACCGTGAGCTGAGCACAGCCACCCCGGACATCAAAGGTGCGGTGCAGCCGGCCGAATGATTTTGCAACTCACAAATAAACCCCAAGAAAGGCAACTGAAATGAAGACCCTCATCCTCGCAGCATTCCTGTCCCTGGCGGCCACTCCGGCTGTCCTTGCCCAGGCGTCGCATAGCGGCATGGATCATTCCAACATGCCCATGACCGCCGAACAGATGGACGGCGCGGTCCACGCCAATGCCGTCGTCAACTCCATCGGCGGTGGGACTGCAAACGTCAGCCACGATCCGATTCCGGAAATCGGCTGGCCGGCCATGACGATGGATCTGCCCCTTCTGGAAGGCGCACAGATGTCGGATGACCTCACCCCGGGCGACAGCGTGATCCTGATGCTGGTGAAAGGCGACGACGGCATGTACGCAATCGGCGGATTGATGCCGAAGTAAGATTTCGGACAAAACACTTCCGACAATGGTTGCGGCCCGTGGCACCTGTCTCACGAGGTCGTAGCCATTGTCGACCTTCATCTATTCTGCCGTTTCGCCCCCCTCTCTCATACTACGCAGGTTCAACCAAAATTGGTTCGCACTCAGCGTTCCTAATCACTGATAGCCATCTTTGTGTTGACATGAAACTAAGTTCCAAAATATATCCTTGGTGGAGATTGGAAGCTGAATTTGCGCTTTGGGAGGGAATATGGTGCGGCGCTCCGTACAAAAAATCGAAGCAGCTGGTGAGGAATCCGCAACCCAGCCGGGGATGCAGGCCCTCACGCGCGGGCTGAGAGTTCTGGACTTTATTGCGGAAGCCTCGACGCCTGTCCGGTTCATGACCCTGCTTGATGGAACAGGATTTCCAAAAGGCACGCTTCACCGCCTTCTGCAAACGTTGATCGAGGAGCGTTATCTCATTCTGGACGAATGGAACCAGACCTACCGGCTAGGCTCCCGTCCGTTTCAGCTCGCGCACAGGGCCTGGGATCAATTCGATCTGCGCGGTGCCGCGCTGCCGGAGCTGGAACGCCTGACGTCGCTTGCCAATGAGGCTACCCGCCTCGGACGGCTTGACGGCAACAAGGTTCTTTACATCGACCAGCGGGATCCTGAACAGCAGGTGCGCATCTCCAACGGCATTGGCGCTCGTTCAGCCATCCATGCCACCGCGCTTGGAAAGGCGATGGCAGCTCATCTTTCTCACTCGGAACGCTACCGGCTGGTGATGGACGGTGAGCTTGAGGCTTTCACCGATCAAACGATTGTTTCAAACGGTGACCTGGATCAGCAGCTGAACATCATCAAGGCACGCGGTTATGCGGTCTCCATCGGCGAGCAGTTCGAAGACATCAGTGCTGTCGCGGCTCCGATCCTGGATCACCGTGCAAGGCCGATCGGAGCAATCGGCGTTGTCGGTCCCAGCTACCGGCTTTCGACCGAGCGGCTGCACACGCTTGGCCGGGAGGTGATCGAAGCGGCGCGCAGAATTTCTGGAAATGTCGGGGAACTTGCCATGTCGATCTCGGTGGCGCCAAAGCCGCTCGGAGCGGTACAGGACAACGTCAGCTGCGCCATTCCGGGCGAGGATTTTCTGGGCGAAGGTCCTTTCTGGTCGCCGGAAACCGGCAAGCTTCACTGGGTGGATATCCTCGCGCCGGCCGTTGTGACCGGTGACCCTGCCACAGGCGAACGCAGCACGCGTCCCCTGCCTGAGCTGGTCGGGGTGGCCATTCCGAAAAAGAGTGGCGGCTTTGTCTGCGCGACCGAAAACGGCATCAAGACCATTAGCTCCAACGGACAGATTGAAACGCTGGCGGAGCCGGAGAAGGACCACACGGGCAATCGGTTCAATGACGGCAAATGCGATGCGAAAGGGCGGCTTTGGGTTGGTTCGCTCGCCATAACGACCGAACCCGGCAAGGGAATGTTATGGCGGGTCGAGCCGAATGGCGAGGCCGTGAAGATGGACGAGAACTTCCACGTGTCGAACGGCCTTGGCTGGAGCCCCGACAACAAGACCTTCTACTTTACCGATTCCGGTTGTCGGACCATCTGGGCCTACGATTTCGACCTCGAGGAAGGTACCATCTCGAACCGCAGGGCATTTGTCGAAGTCGCGGAAGGCGATGGTGTGCCCGATGGACTGTGCGTCGATGAGGACGGCTATCTCTGGGTCGCGATGTGGGATGGCTGGTGCATCCGCCGGTATGCGCCCGACGGCACATTGGCAAGCTCGTTTCCCGTGCCGGTGCCCCGCCCCACAAGCTGTGCCTTCGGCGGCGAGGACATGTCGACACTTTACGTGACCACTGCCCGTATCCGTCTGTCGGCACAGCAGCTCGTCGAAGCGCCGCTCTCCGGATGCGTTCTGGCGATCGAGACAAATGCGAAGGGGCTCGCCGGCAACATCTTTGCCGGCTGAACGCACCCCGGGAACTTGGTGAGGAAAAATGGCCGATCTTAAAATTGAAGGGCTGTGCAAGCGCTACGGCCAGGTGGAGGTTTTGAAAAACATCGACCTGGACATAAAGGACGGGGAATTCGTCGTGTTTGTCGGACCGTCCGGCTGCGGAAAGTCCACCTTGCTGCGCATGATCTGTGGTCTTGATGAAGTTTCCGCCGGTCAGCTTCTGATCGACGGTGAAAAGGTCAATGACGTGCCGTCGTCCAAGCGCGGCATTGCCATGGTGTTCCAGTCTTATGCGCTCTATCCGCACATGAATGTGGCGCAGAACATGGGCTACGCGCTGAGGCTTGCCGGTGAAGACAAGGCCCTCATCACAGCGCGGGTGAAGCAGGCCGCGGAAATCCTGAAAATCGATCATCTTCTGGACCGTAAGCCGCGTCAGCTTTCCGGCGGCCAGCGCCAGCGTGTGGCCATCGGACGCGCGATTGTGCGTGAGCCCAAGATTTTCCTTTTCGACGAGCCCCTGTCCAATCTGGACGCCGCCTTGCGCGTGGACATGCGGATGGAATTCGCACGGCTCAAGGAGCGACTGGGCACGACGATGATCTACGTCACGCACGATCAGGTCGAAGCCATGACGCTGGCCGACAAGATCGTGGTGTTGCAGGACGGCGTCGTCGAGCAGGTCGGCAGTCCTATTGACCTTTATGAACGACCCGTCAACCGGTTCGTGGCCGGGTTCATCGGCTCGCCGAAAATGAATTTCGTGCCGGTGAAGCCGGGACCGGACGGATATGTGCTGCCGGGTGGCTTGCTGAAGGTTTCGGCGGAAGCCGGCAACGTGAGCAAAATCGGCATCCGGCCCGAGCATTTGCGCCTTGGAACGGATGGCGATGGAGTCTTTACCGGAACAGTCGAGACCACGGAGCATCTCGGTTCGGATACCTTTGCAATCGTTCAGCTTGAGGGTCAGCCCCGCCCGATCATGGTGCGGCTGCCGGGCGAGCGGCGGTTGGATCACCGCTCGCAAGTTTCGGTGACCTTCGATCTGGCCTCCGTTTATGCGTTTGATCAGGCCGGCAAAACCGTTGCGCTGACGAACGAGCGGGCGGATGCGGCATGACGCTGGAAACATCCGATCATGAGGAATTGCGACCAATCCCGATCGATGCGGCACATTATCCGAGCCTTAAGGGGAAGGGTGTGCTGATAACCGGGGGTGGATCCGGCATCGGCATGTATCTGGTCGAGGCCTTCTGCGCGCAGGGAGCCAGGGTCGGTTTCATCGATATCAACGCGGAAGCCAGCACCCGCGTGGCGGACGTCTGCGAACAGGAGACCGGGAACAGGCCGCAGTTCCGGATTGCAGATCTTACGGACATAGGCCAGTTGAAAGCGGCCGTTGCCGCGCTTCGCGAAAGCCTCGGGTCCCTTACGGTTCTCGTCAACAACGCAGGTAACGATGACAGATTGCCTGTCGAGGACATTACCCCGGAGTATTGGGACGAGCGCTTCAACACCAATCTCAGGCATCAGTTCTTTACGGCGCAATCTGTCCTTCCGGATATGGCGGAAGGTGGTGCCATCATCAACATGGGCTCCAACAGCTGGATGCAGGGTGTTGCGACCCTCATCTGCTACACGACCGCAAAATCTGCAGTTCAGGGACTGACGAAATGTCTCGCGCGGGAACTCGGGCCACGAAAGATCCGGGTGAACTCGATTGCCCCCGGCTGGATCCTGACCGATCGGCAAGTCACCCGTGCGAAAAAGGTCTTTCAGGACAAGTTCGATGACTACCTCTCCAAGCAGTGCCTGAAGGAATTCCTGCTGCCGCCGGACGTTGCCCGCATGGCGCTGTTTCTGGCAGCTGACGACAGCCGAATGATCACCGGCCAGACCTTTGTCGTCGATGGTGGCGTCGTCTGACGAATTACTTTTGAAACTAAGTTTCAACTAACTTGCGGAGATGGATCAGCTCTGCTAGCTTTAAAATTGAAACTTGGTTTCAAACTTTTCATGGGAGGAAATGATGAGGAAGCTGAAGCAGGTTCTGATGGCGGGTTTCGCCGCTGCGATGGTGTCGTCCTCGGTTGGTCAGGCGCTGGCCGATGAGGTCGATTTCATGAGCTGGACGGTTGCGGAAGAGACCGGCAAGGAAATCGTGGGCAAGATGGCTGCCGGTTTTGAGGAGAATACCGGCAACAAGGTCGAGTTTCAGGGATATGCCTGGGGCGAGATGAACAAGAATTATATCTTGCGGGCCCGTTCCAACACGCTGCCTGATGTCGGCCAGTCGCAAGGTCGCCTGCTGCCGGTCATTGGCAACATCGATCAGCTTCAGGATTTCAACGAAGTCATTGGCCGCGAAGAGTTGCTGAACATCTTCGACGAAGGCTTCCTCTCCATGGGCGAAGTCAACGGCAAGCAGGTTGCGCTGCCCTGGATCACCGGCACCATCGGCATGGTCGCCAATCTGGAAGTTCTCGAAAAAGCCGGCATCAGCGAAGTGCCGACAACAGTCGAAGAGTTCAAAGCAGCCCTGGAACAGGTGCGTGACAAGGTGCCGAACTCCGTTCCGCTTGGCCTTGCCACGAAGAACAACAACTCCATTCTTCTCGACTACATGACTTGGGTCTGGATCTTCGGCGGCGATCCGCTGACGGCGGACGGCAAGCCGGCCGTCAATTCTCCTGAAGCAGTGGCTGCGCTGGAATTCATGGCAGATGCGGTCAAGAACCGTCTCGCCGCCCCCGAAATCGACCGGCCAGATGCGCGCCGCCTATTCGCCCATGGTGCGACAGCCTTCTACATCGACGCGCCCCAAGCACTTTCCTTCGCCCGCAAACTGTCCGGTAGAGGCGAGGAAATCGACGCCGTCGTCAAACCGGTCAAGGCGCCGGTCCTGAAGGAAGGCGATACGCCTGTATCCATGCAGTGGGGCCATGTCCTGGTCCTGTTCGGTGACGAGAACGGCAAACCTGACAGCGCGGCAGTGGAATGGATCAAGTATCTGCTGTCCACGGATGTCCTTGTGCCTTATGCGACCGACCAGAGCGTCCTGCCCGCCACCAAGGCCGGTATCGCTTCGGAAGCCGTGAAATCGAATACCTATCTGGCGGATTGGGCTGCTTCAGCCGTGTCTCCGCGGCGTAACTCGATCGCCTCCTTGGAAAACGGTGCCCAGATCTCGGACATCATCGGCGCCGAGGTGCAGGCAGCAGTTCTTGGCATGAAAACTGCGCAACAGGCGGCCGACGACATGCAGAGCAAACTCGAAGCGGCCATGTAAGGACCGCTCGTCCCCCCAACTTCCGGTCCCGGTTTCCGGGGCCGGTCTTTCCAGTCGGGCGGCAGTTCTGGCCACCCGTTCAAGAAGCGAGTTGAATCCCATGTCTGTTGCAGACCTGTCAGGATCACGGCTGACCGATGCCCCGGTCTCAGCCCATGCCCGAAGAGGTGGCCTGAAAGCCGGTGAAGGCCGGTTCGGTGTCCTTCTTCTGGTGCCGGCCCTCTGTGCATTCGGGCTGGTTGTCATGTGGCCGTTTCTGCAGGCCCTCGCTTATTCGTTCTTTGAATACACGCTTTACACACCCGAGCCCGTCTGGGTCGGAATTGCGAACTTTCAAAAGGTCCTGAGCGACCCGGGCTTCTGGGAGTCGCTCACCGTCACGGCAATCTATGTGGTGCTGACCACCTTCTTTTCGATCGTTCTCGGCTTCGCCTGGGCCCTGATCCTGAACGAACCTTTCCGGGGGCGTGACGTCATGCGCTCCATTTCCCTGCTTCCGTGGATCATGCCTTCCGTCGTGACGGCGTTCCTGTGGGGCTGGATTTTCAATTCCAGATACGGGCTGCTCAATTACGCCGCGATGAGCGCTGATCTGATCGACTATCCGCAAGCCTGGCTGTCGACACCCAGTGGTGCCATGGCAGCCGTCATCGTCACCAAGGTCTGGTTGTCAATTCCATTGTTCATGGCGTTCTTTCTTGCGGGCCTTTCGAGCATGGACCGCCAGCAGATCGAGGCCGCACGCGTGGATGGCGCCGGCAATTTCTCGGTCCTCAAGGACCATATCATCCCCCATTTGCGCCCTGTCCTCCTGGTCGTGATCGTGCTGGCCATGATCGGCAACCTTCAGCAGTTCGACACGATCTGGGCGCTGACCGGCGGTGGACCCGTACGGGCGACAACCGTGCTGTCCGTCGAGGTTTACCGCCGGGCCTTTGAGCAATGGGATATCGGGATGGCGGCAACGGTCGGCGTCCTGTGGGTCGCAACCATCCTGCCCCCTGCCTACTTCTACCTGCGCCAGCTCATGAAGGGAGCCGACTGATGCTTGACCTCTCGTCCTGGCAGGCCAAGACAATCTTTGCCGTCTGCACACTCCTGATCGGCTGTTTCCTGTTCTTTCCAGTCTACTGGCTGTTCATTTCGTCGCTGAAAGTCGATGCCGAACTCTATGCTCTCGAGCCGACCTTCTATCCGCATGTCCTGACGCTGGAGCATTTCAGGAAGGCGCTGTTTGAAGCCGGCCTTGGCCTGCAACTCACCAATTCTTTGATCGTGTCGCTGTCTTCGGCGGCTATCAATGCAACGCTTGCGGTCTATGCCGGATATTCCTTTGCGAAGTACCGTTACTTCGGGCGCCGGCCGGTAATGCTGTTCATGTTGTCGGCGCAGATGTTCCCCTTCGGCCTGCTGCTCATCACCATCTATCCGATGTTCACCGAACTCGGCCTGATCGACACCCGCTTCGGTCTGATGATCAGCTACATCGTCTTTGCCCTGCCGGTGGCCACCTACATGCTCTACAGCTATTTCAGCCAGGTGCCGAACGAACTGATCGAGGCGGCGCGGGCGGATGGTGCGAGCGACCTTCGGATCTTCCATACGATCGTTCTGCCGATCTCGCTTCCGCCGATCATAACGGTCTTCCTCTACAGCTTCATGTGGAGCTGGAACGACCTTCTCTATTCCCTGACCCTGATCGTTTCCGACGACAAGCGCACGATCGGTCCGGGCCTTCTTCTGAACTATCTCAACGAAACCAACTCTGACTGGGGCGGAGCCATGGCCGCGTCCCTGATGGCCGCCTGTCCGGTAGTCATCGGCTTCATGCTGCTGCAGCGCTTCTTCATTCAGGGTGTCACCGCAGGAGC
Organism: Labrenzia sp. THAF191a; assembly: GCF_009363335.1. Classification (GTDB taxonomy): domain Bacteria; phylum Pseudomonadota; class Alphaproteobacteria; order Rhizobiales; family Stappiaceae; genus Roseibium; species Roseibium algicola. Next base: position 303,969 of record NZ_CP045335.1, on the reverse strand, counting down.
CGTCAAATGATCCTCAAGGGAACCTACCCTGTCCTATGCACGCCATTCAAAGACGATGGCGTCATTTCGGACACAGATTTCGACCGGCTGATCGACTATGTCGTCGCGTGTGGTGCGAATGGATGTGTTTATCCGGGTGTCGCCAGTGAGGTAGACACACTGTCGGCCGAAGAACGCGCGACAATGATTGCCCGCCTCGGCGAACGCCTCGCCGGTCGCATTCCATTTGTTGTCGGTGCGTCGGCGGCGACACCTGAGGAAGTGCTGGAGCATATCAAGACCGGTGCGGCGGCCTGCGCGTCTGCCGCGATGGTGATGGCGCCGGGAGCTCTCGGCCAGGATGTTGCCGCACAGTCGGCCTTCTTCAACGAGATTGCCGCTGCCTCACCGATCCCGATCATGCTGCAGAATGCACCGGTGCCGATCGGCGCTGGCCTGTCGCCGGAAAGCGTTTCGGCGATCGTTCGCGACATTGCGAACGTTCTGTATGTCAAGGAAGAGACCATGCCCTGCGGGCAGAACCTTTCCCGGATTTCCAAAGCCTGCGGCGACACGATCCTTGGTGTCTTCGGAGGGGCTGGCGGCCGGTATATCACCGACGAACTCGCCCGCGGTTCACTGGGCACCATGCCGGCAGCCGAGTTTACCGACCTGCATGTGAAGCTCGTCAATGCATGGCTGGACGGTCAGGAAACCGAAGCCCGGCGCCTCTTCATGGTGATGATGCCGGCGCTTAATTTCCAGGCCATCTTCCGTATGCAGATGACAAAGGAAACACTGCGCCAGCGGGGTGTGCTGGAGCATACGTTCGTTCGCGGCAAAGGCCCGCGCATGGATCAGGGCGACCGCAACGAACTGGCAGCTCTTCTGGGGCAATTGACCGGAGAACTGTCGAAATATCCACTGACCACTCTTCAGGCCGCCGAGTAGGAGAAGCCGAAACATGTCCACTGCTCCACTCGACGCGATCCAGAAACTGGAGTGTTTCATTGTCCGCGTCCCCCGCGACGTGCCCTACCTCGGTCCCTTGCGCGAAGGCGAATTCATCAATGAAAAGGGCTACCTGATCCGCAAGGGTAACCGGTCAATCTATCCGTCGACAGACCAGACGGTGGTGCTCAAGGTAACCGCGGAAAGCGGCCGGATCGGATGGGGGGAAACCTATGGCATCGCAGCGCCGGAAGCGGTCAAGGCGATTGTCGACAACCTGCTGGCTCCGGTCATTGTCGGCCGGGATGTTTCCGCACCTGCTGTGATCCATGACGATCTTTACGACCTCATGCGCGTGCGCGGGTTCTTCGGCGGATATTTTGTCGATGCGCTTGCCGGTGTCGATATTGCGCTTTGGGATCTCTATGGTCGGATAACGGGACTTTCCGTCTCACAGCTGCTCGGCGGCCGCCGGCAGGAAACGCTTCCGGCCTATGTCTCTGGCCTGCCACGCGCAACCTTGCAGGAACGCTGCGATCTTGCGGTCGAATGGGTGAACAAGGGCTTCAAGGCAATCAAGTTCGCCGGCGCCGTCGCGGACGACGGTATGGTGAAGGAAATGGCCGCTCTCCGGGAGGCCGTTGGACCCGGTGTCGACCTGATGGTCGACATGCACTGGAAGCATGAGGCGGCGGAAGCCGTTTCCATAATCCGCAAGCTGGAAGCGCACGGACTTTATTTTGCCGAAGCGCCGGTTCAGTCGGAAGACATGACCGGCCAGATCCGTGTCGCCAACTCGATTGGCGTGCCACTTGCGCTCGGTGAAGAACTGCGCACCGCCTATGAATATCGCCCGCGCTTCGAGGCCCGGGCGATGAGCATCGTCCAACCGGAAATGGGTCATACCGGCATCACAGAATTTGCCCGCATCGGCATGATGGCCCAGGCCTTCCACATGAAGATCATTCCGCATGCTGCGATCTCGATCGGGATTTTCATGGCGGCCAGTCTGCAGGCAAGTGCCGTGTTCCTGGGCCTGCCCTATCACGAGTACCAGCATTCGATCTTCGACCGGAACCTGATGTTCACGAACGGCGACATGGCCTGCGAAAACGGCTTCTACAAGGTGCCCACAGGACCGGGCATTGGCGTCGAGCCGAGCGAAGCCTTGCTCGCCATGCTGGAGGACGCTTGAGATGCACGGTTGGCATGGCATCTATCCCGTTCTCTATGCCTTCTGGGATGACCAGGGCAGGCTTGACCGGAATGCGATGGCCAGGCAGGTGGAGTTCTGCCTTCAGTCAGGTGCGCATGGCATCACCGTTCTCGGCCTCGTGACTGAAACACACAAGATGGACGTGAACGAGCGGCTTTATCTGGTGGAAATGGTCGGCGAACTGATCGGCGGACGGCTGCCGTATGCAGTTACCGTCTGCGAACCGTCCATTGAGGGTCAGATCTCGTTTGCCCGGGCTGCCCGGCGCTTTGGGGCCGACTGGGTCATCCTTCAGCCGCCCGCTACCGGCGGCATGGGCGCCGAGGCGACCATCGACTTTTTCGCCCGGATCGCCAGCGCTCTCGATTTCGACGTCGGCATCCAGAACAACCCGGTGAACCTGGCCGTCAGTCTGTCGGCAGATGACCTGGTCCGGCTATTCGAAATCCAGCCGAACATCAGGATCCTGAAAGGTGAAGGGTTCAGCGTGGATATCGCCCGCGTCATCACCGCCCTGCCCGACGTTGCCGTTTTCGGAGGCCACGGTGGGATCGAGTTTCCTTCGCTATTACGGGCCGGAGGGCGCGGGCTGATCCCTGCTCCCGATTTCCTGAAAGCCCAGGTCAACCTATACCGGCTCTGGCGCGCAGGGACGGAAGACGGGCTGAAACAGGCGGAAGCCATTCATCGGGCCATCCTGCCTGCGGTCGTCTTCATGTCGCGCTCGGTGCCGGCCATGCTGTGTTACGGCAAGAGGCTTTTCGCCGAGAAGGCCGGTATTCGCAACATCATGGACCGGGAACCGTCGTTGCAGCCGACACCGTTCGGGTTGTCAGAGATGGCGATTCATCTGAACGAGATCGCCCGGGCCGAACAACTGGGACGCGCCGGCAGGGTGCTGGAGGTTCACGCCAGTGAGTGACACGACGTTTATCGCAGTGGATTGGGGCAGCAGCAATTGCAGGGCCTATTTGTGCGTCGATGGCCGGATCGAGGCCTCCAAGGAGCTGGCGACCGGGGTCAAGAACCTGGCGGCAGACGACTTCGAAGGTGTCTTTGACGCTTTGATCGCCGACTGGAAGGGACAGGTCGAAGACGTCTATCTCACCGGCATGATCACCAGCCGTTCCGGGTGGGTCGAAACACCCTATGCCGTCTGTCCTGCCGGGCTGGTGGATCTCGCCGATGAGGCCGTTACCGTCCATCGCAAGGGCCTGGATCTGGTGTTTCTGCCCGGATTGTGCCAGCGCGGCGCAAGCGCAGACGTCATGCGTGGTGAGGAACTGCAGATCTTTGGTCTGGCTGATGGCATCGGCGAGCAAATTGTGGTGCTGCCCGGCACGCATTCGAAATGGGCCCTAGGGCGCGACGGACAGGCGTGCCGGTTCACCACGATCATGACCGGCGAACTCTTCGACCTGGTGCTCAACCATTCCCTCGCCGGGCGCCTAGCCGACGGTGTCGCTCTGGACCTTCCGGTGTTTGATGCGGCTGTTGCAAAGGCACTTGAGACGGCTCGCCCGATTTCGGATCTTTTTGCAGCCAGATCGCGGGTTCTGATGGATGTGATGCCGCCAACATCCGTGGCGAGCTATCTGTCGGGGCTTCTCATTGGCGCGGAAATCCGTGAAGGCAGAGATACGTTTCCCGAAGCTGGCAAAGGTGTGATCCTTGCCGGAAGCGAAGCGCTGGTTCATCGTTATGCGCGTGCGTTTGAAATCGCTGGAATTCCTGCAAGTCACGCGGCAGGAGAGCCCGTTCTGAATGCGCTTGTCGGCATCCACGCAATGCGGTTGCGCAATCGATCAGGTCATCGCTTCATG